>CAYXEY010000489.1:0-4572 GCA_964464105.1 uncultured Planctomycetaceae bacterium | reverse complement strand
GCTGCGAGCAGGACAGGTTCATACAGCAGTCGAGTTCCGGAGGGCGGTGACGAACGCGTGGGGATGAAATATTGGGGAATCTCGGGCGGCAGCACGGGCCGCTGGCTGGTGGTGCCGGCAGCAGGAGCGGGGGCGGTTGATCTCGCTGGGGCGGCCGCGACGGTCGAAGCGGGCGATGCGGAGGTTGCGTCGGGTGCGCCCGCGCGCCGCTGGTCGGCGAGAACTTTGATCTGATTGCGCGTCAGCGGCCCGCGCAGGTAGGACATCGCCCAGCGCGTCTCGAAAACGACAGGTCCGTCCTCATGCACGTTGTTCATCAGGAAGACGCGGTTGCCCAGTTGCGAAAGCAGACCATCCACGCTGGAGCGGTCGAACCCCGAAGACGCCCCGGCCGCCGCGCCTTCCAGCCCATCCAGCACGCGGGCCTTGTCGCGCTCGGTCTGCAGGCGTCCGATGAACCAGGTTCCGGCGTTGGATAGACCTTTGTAGTCAATGTCGACCGGGTTCTGCGTGGCCAGCACGACACCGACGCCGAAGGCCCGGGCCTGCTTCATCAGCGTGAGCAGCGCGGGTTTGGACGGCGGATTCGCGACCGGCGGGAAGTATCCGGCGATCTCGTCCATGTAGAGCAAGGCCCGCAGGCTCGTCGTGCCCGATTGGGTGCGCACCCAACTGAGCGTCTGGTTGAGCAGCAGCGATACGAAGAACATCCGCTCGGCGTCATTCAGATGGGCGATCGAAAAAATGGCGATGCGCGGCTTGCCAGTCGGCGTGTAAAGCAGCGAGCCGATGTCGAGCGCCTCGCCCTCGGTCCAGCGCGAGAAGCCGGGCGACGCGATCAGATTGTTGAGCTGCATGGCCAACGCGAAGCGATCCTTCGACGGATAGAAAGTCTCCAGTTCCATCACGCCGATGCGCGTGACCGGCGGCGATTGAATCGCCAGAATCAAGCCGGGCAGGTCGAGATTCGAGCCGTTGGCCCAGGCGTTTCCGAAGATGTTGGAGAGCAGGATGTGCTCGCGGCTTTGCAGCGGATCGGCCTGGATGTTGAGCAGTCCGAGCAGGCTGGTGACCGTGCCGGCAATGCGTTCGCGAAATAGCTCGGTGTCTTCGATGATCTCAATCGGCGGGGCGGCGAAAGACTTGAGCACGGACACGGGCAACCCCGCGTTGCTGCCGGGCGTATAAACCGCGAAGTCGGCGGCGTCGCGCAGCTTCTGGATGCGGGCGCCATCCTGGCCCCAATCGGCCAGCCCCTTCTTCCACAGGGCCGCCTGTTGTGCGGCGAACTCGGCGGGGGCGATTCCTTTTCGACGGGCGTCGTCTTCGTTGATCCACGGAGCGAAATCGGCCGGCTCCAGCTTCGGGAAGGTGAGCAACAGGTTGGAGAGATCGCCCTTTGGATCGATGACGATCGCCGGGATGTTGTCGATCGCGGCCTCTTCCAGCAGCGAGATGCACAGACCGGTCTTGCCGCTGCCGGTCATGCCGACGCAGACGGCATGCGTGACCAGGTCCTTGGAGTCGTAGAGCAGCAGATCGCCGCCGCGCCTTCGCTGACCCAGATCATACTGCGCGCCTAGGTAGAAAACGCCGAGCTTCTCGAAATCCTGCATGGGATGTTCCCGCCACATGACGTCCCGTTCGCTTCAATCGCGAATGGTATGGGGCATCATGATACTTCAACTTTGGGGGCCGGTCACAGGCTGGAAGTTCAATCAGGGTAGTAGCCAAAGCCGCGCGCGGGCGAGTATGAATGCGATACGCCCGGCTGCTCAGCCCACCAATGCAGCCAGAAGCCATCGGGTGCGTAAATGAAGCTGGCTGCGGTCCCTGAATGGTGAAATTGATATCCGCTCAAGTCGGGAGGATAGGAACCGGTCTGCACCCTGGTGGTTTCGGCGTATGCGATGATGCGATGCGCTTCGGATTCCAGAAAACTCAACTTAATACGCAGGAAGACGGGGTAGGGGACGGTGAGAAGAATGAGTGCGCTCAGAAGCAAGGTCGTTAATCGGGGGCGATTCAGAAATACACTGGACAGAACGATGAGATTGCCGAAGATGACGATCATGCCGACAAATGTCGCTGCAACCTCGCCCGCTGTCTCCCAGACGAAGCGAACGCAGACCAATTCAAGTAACAAGAACACGAGTGCAACGATGGCTATGCGGGCGACGCGATTGACGCCAAACGTAAGCGGCGGCTCTGACGAATAGGTCTGGGGATTCTCCAAATCAAAATGTATGCCACACTCCGGACAGCGCGGAGATGTCAGTCCGTCCAGGACATACCGGCATTTCAGGCAGTATCGATGGGCGTCCACCATTCAATGAATCGGCTATTTTCCGGGATCGGCCCCTTTGGGTTGATTCTTCAGATCGCGTGCCGTTGCAACCGGCTTGGCAAGCCAGGCGTCGTGAATGGCCTTGCGAATCGCCGCGCTGGCCGCATGATCGATGGTCATCAGATCGCCCATTTTCAGCACGATGGCCGGAGTCGAGGACGCTACCTTGAGGGTCGATATTTCCAGCCAGCGCAGAAAGAGGTGCACATCGTCATCTGCGGGGGCCGGCTTGGTGGCCAGCGAGAGTTTGAGAGAATCCACCGCGGACTGCCACATGGCTTCCACGCCCGGGGCGGTCGCGTCATTGAAATCGCCCAGCACCCGCGCGGCCGTGAATCGAACGGCCCAGTGTTTGTGTGCGAACAGGGTCTTGACGTGCTTTGCAAGACGATAGTCTGAATGCTGGGCGAGAAACCCGGCCGCCTCCAGCACGACATGGGCGGTGTCGTCGGGAACATCAGCGCGGTCAGCCATGCGCGTTTCACACGCCCGCAGCCAGGCCCACCCGGATTCCTGGCCGGCAAGGGACAACAGCTTGGCGGCTTCGAGTTGCACCTTGATGAAGTCGTCCTTCAAGAGGTCCGCGACCCGGGTGAGCTGCGTCTTGTCGCCCTTCTCCTGCAGGAGTTTCAGGGCGTAGATCTTCGCGAAGTTGTCCTTCGATTGCAGGGCGCGCTCAAGGCCTTCCGGCGTGGCCTCGTATCCAAGTTCGGTCAGCAATTCGGCGCTGGTGGGCTTTTGCGGACTCTTGCCGCGTTGCCCGGGCGCCTGGCCTCTGACCGGGATTGCAAGAAGTGCAACCAACATCAGCGCGACACCTGCGCTCGTCGCGACGCATCTTGATTTCAGCAGCATGTTCATGCTCCCTCTAATCCATTTGTAGTCAAATCGCATTCTTACATGCGTGGACATTACGGCGGACAATTCGCAAACCCTCTGGCCCGGATGGTGGCGATCACCCCGCCCAGGCAGCCATTTTCGGCAGCATAGGCGCCGCTCGTGCCGGGTGGATCGTTCGGCCAGTTGCCCAGGCCGACCAATCGTGCGTTGTTGAGGCTTGCGTTGATCTGAGCCTGAAGAGCGGCAACGGCCTCTTCAGGTGTGTCCACGGCAGGAACAACGCAGTTGGTATTCAGTGCTTCAACGATTGCCTCTTCCGCAACCCATGCGGCATTGAAGGATGTTCGCCATTCCGCGACGTGCGTGTCCTCGTGGACCGTGACGCAGGTCAGTGAAACATAAGTGGCGTAGGGGGCCGCTCCGTTCGCGCCGGGAGCGGTGAAATCAGCAATGATCGCCGCACAATTGTCATTGGTGACCGTGGCCTCATTCCCGGTATTGATGATCGTTCGACCCAGGTCGCAAACCTGTTTGGTATAGTCTGAATTGACAGACTGGGCTCGAATTTGCCAGTTATTCCCACCATTGCAGCACGCTGTAAACGTGCCCGTGATAGATCCGGCGAACCCGGCGCGAGTCAGTCCGAAATTTCCACCACAATTCGCCGGACCGCCCGCTACCTGTGCGTAGGTCGGTGCAATTGCCGCGTTGGGCGCACAGGCCGGGCCGACGCAGCATGCACATGGATTAACCGGTGCGCACGTCGATCCAGCGGGCTGCGGCTGGCCTCCCTGTTGCTGGCAGCACTCCGGTTCGCGCATCTGGCAGATGCCGCCGTTGAAGCAGCATGCACGGAGCGCGGCGCAGGCGCCGGGCCCTGACGGATTCCCGCCGGCTCGCAAGCAACAGGCCCGCGACAGGTTTACGCAAGCGCCACTCGGCAGACAGCAGCGTTCGTCGGTGCAGTTTGAACCGGCTCCGCCGAAGGTTCCGCCGAGGTCCTGGCAGCATTCCTGCGTGGTGATGATGCAGGTGTTGTCCGGCTTGCAGCAGCCGCCGGTGTTGATGCAGTTGGCGCCAGCGTGAGGCGTTCCACCCTGCAGGATGCAACATTGCGGCTCGAACTCCTGACAATCGCCATCGTTGAAACAACATGCCGCCAATGGCTGGCAAAGGCCCGGGCCCATGGGCGTGCCGCCGGTTTGCTGGCAGCAGTCGGGATCGCGATCGACGCAGTTTCCATTGGGCAGACAGCATCGCTGCGGATTGCAGACGCCGGCGTATGTGACGCCGCCAAGCAACTGGCAGCATTGTGGATCGCGGTCGACGCAGGAGCCGTTGCCCAGGCAGCATTTTTGTGGATTACACGCCCCGGGGAAGCTCTG
>CAYXEY010000488.1:0-4573 GCA_964464105.1 uncultured Planctomycetaceae bacterium | reverse complement strand
ACTCATAGTGCCAGACACCGCCGCCGAGGTCCGTCGCCTTCGCAGCCAGGATGCCTCGCCCGGTGAAATTGATGACGCTGGTGTCTTCCGGAGTATCTATTAGCGTCTCGGTCACGGTCGGGTCGGCAGTCTTCCAGGCCTGGATGGCTGCCTTGGAGCGCACCGTGGCGCCCGACACGGTCGCGGTCGTCTCGGTCGTGCCTGTGATAGTGCACGAGCGATAGGACGCATTGTTGTGCTGGTTCTTGGCGGCCGCATCGTCGGGCGTCACATACTGAGTCTCAACAAAATACGTAGCGCCTGCGTTGAGGGAGGTATTGACGTCGGCATTAGCCACTTGCAACCGCCGAGAAATCGTATTCGGATCGGAGGTCCCCCCCATCGTGCCGACGCCTCGGAACATATACGGAAAAGTGAACGCACCCGTGTATGGATTGGTTTGGAAACGCGGGCCGCAGCCGCCGGTGGTCGTAACCTGGGTGCCGTTGCGACCCGAGGTATATGGGTCGGAGCAGCCCTGCCCAAGAACCGAACCGCCCTGGCCGTTGCAAGTGCAACAGAGATTCTGGGTCAACGCGGTAAACCCGTGCTTCATCCAGCTCATGCCGATCTGCTCGAATCGGACCGAGCCATTCACCGTTTTCATTCGGTACATGTTTTGGGGAATGACCGGGTGGCGGTTGTCTGAGGAGATCCAGTTCAAATTGACGTTTCCGATGTTGCAGGACGTCGTGCCCACCGAGTAGGCGTCGATGCCGCCGACAGTCGTGTAATTGGAAATCGCCGGCATGTCACCGACAATCACGTCGGGACCGTTGGTTGGATTGGTGCATACGTGCGGAACCGGAAGATCGTCGCCCGCAAGCGGATCGCCCCCCATGTATGCCATGTCCGTACTTGTCTGCATTCCGCCGATGCTTCGGCCGGCTGCCGCGGGAGCGCCGAGTGCAACGGCCAGAGCCCGACTGATCACAAGCGAATCGCACTGCACGGCGAGCTTCGAGTTGGACTTTTCAAATGTCGAAATCGTTACCGTCGCGAGCAGTTGGTCAGCCGATGCAGCCGGGCTAGTCGCGCCGGGCACCGTACCGACCATTAGATCCTGGATGACGACTCGTCCACCAGGCCCTATCAGCGCCATGCCCGCTCGGTGGTGCAGATTTCCGTTAGCAAATTCCGGCGCGTCGGTGTTGTAACCATGCAGAACGAATTCGTCGGTGTCGGACGCGACCGGAAGAGTGATCTGGCCTTCAGGGGACGGAAAATTGACCGGATCGGTCGATTCAACGCGCAACCCTAATTCAGACAAAGTGCTTGAATCAAGCAGTATTACCGTGGTTCCGCCATGAACCGACCAGAGCTGATCGGCGGACAGGCCGGCGATGCCCGTACTGAAGGCCGCAACCGCGGCAATGCAACTCGCCCAGACACTCTTGCGCATCATGATTCTCCAGATTGAGAGCGACAACGACACCCCCCACGCTACGGGGGTCGATGACGTCCCGCTCAAAAGTCTAAATGGTGAACGGCCCTCCCCTCCCTCGGAACGGATGTGGACCGGTACCGCGTCGCTCCCCTGACGAAGCGCCCTTTTGATCTTAACCGAGAATGCGTTACCGCCTATTCCTTTACAGAGTCCGGAATTGAGAATATTTTTGGACTTAAAATATCACAAATGGCTTGGGTCTTCGAAGGTGCGTACTTATCCGCACGCGGGCGGCAAGCCTGGGATCTTTCGCACAGTCAAACGAGGCTGGGTCCGCTGGACGGGGCTTCATTTTATGGAAGAACCAGTGCTGCTGCAAAATTGCGAATGTCGGCACCGTTGGTTTGCGTGTCGCCATTCATATCGCCGCGCGATATCGGACAACCGGGGAATTGAACCGCGTATGCATCTGGATTGACCAGGGCGGTCACAAACGGCTCAAGGTCATCAAGGTTCAGTCCGCCCGAGCAGTCCATGTCTCCAGCGTTGGACGGTGGCGTGAAATGCACGATCAACTGCGGCCGGCTCGAAACAACCGTGTTTTCCCGCGTGTTGAAGCGCTTCGCGGTTCCACCGTCGGCCACCTCTTCACCAACCAGCAGCCAACCATTGTTGCTGCCCGGGTTGTTAACCCAGGCCTGAACATCCGCAACCATGCCAGGCGTCGTGCCCCACGTGGTCGTAAGGCCCTCCCCCTCGACAAACTTCGTATCGCTCGGCGTGGTGACATAATCGCCGCCGACGTTCGTCCACAGGGTGCCCGGCTTGACCCGGTGAATCCAGGTCGAGTCTCCGTTCACTGAATTGGCCCCGCAACCTTCGTTGTTACCCGTACAGGTGGCAACCGCGATGCCTTCATTCCAGGGCGAAAGGCAGCGATGGCAAGTCACCGGGCCTGCCGTGATTGCCTTGGAGCAATACAGCGTGAAATACACTTGTGTCACGGTTGATCCGGCGGGGATGCTGGAAACGTCAAATTGAATGACCGGGCGACGCAGGTTGACGTTCACCGATTCGGCGGTCTTGCCCACGAACATGTATCGGCCCGCGCCGTTGGCTTTCGCGCCGGTCGAGCTTTTCTGAAGCGTATTGTCCTTGATGGAGGTCAACGTGACCATGTCGCCCAGGGTTTGTCCCACCACGCCGACCGTGGCCAATAATACTACGGTTGTCTTGATGTGTCGCACTACGCGTTCCTTCCGCTGGACCCAATTAATCGATGTTGAAAGCTCCCCACCACCACGGAGCATTTTATGCTAGCCGGTGGGGCAGAGCCGGATCAAGGATTGCCGCCGGTCGCCCCGATCGTGACGCACCGATGGCGTCCGGCGCCTGGTTCCGCAATACTGAGGGCATGAACCAGTCTTACTCCGACCGAAAATTCAACCATCGGCAGGTGCGCATTATTCCGCATTGGTTGGTTGCGTTCGTATGCATAATCGTCGCAGTTGACGCGATTCAGGCACAGACTGGCGGGCCGGATCGCGTTGCCGGTCGGCCGTTTGCCACGCGGTCCGAAGTGATTGCGGCCAACGGAATGGCCTGTACGAGTCATCCGCTGGCCACGCAGGTCGCGATCGATATCCTCAAAAAAGGCGGTTCGGCCGTGGACGCCGCAATCGCTGCGAACGCCGTACTCGGACTGGTGGAGCCGACAGGCTGTGGCATGGGCGGCGATCTGTTCGCCATCGTCTGGGACGCGAAGTCGCAAAAACTGCACGGACTCAACGCAAGCGGACGCTCGCCGCATGGCATGACGCTGGCCGATCTGCAGGCTGCTGTGCGCGCGATTCCGACGTCCGCGCCGACGAGTCGTCCGAAGCGAAGCGATGCCGAGCTGGTCATTCCGATGATCGGTCCGCTGCCGATCAGCGTGCCCGGCTGTGTAGACGGATGGTTCAGCCTCCACGGGAAGTTTGGCAGGCTGCCGATGAAAGAGGTGCTCGCGCCGGCGATTCGCTACGCGCGTGACGGCGCCCCGATAACAGAGACAAGTGCCTACTACTGGGGTCGCGGTGGCCCGCGGCTGAAGGATCAACCAAACTTCGCGGCGACCTTTCTACCCCGCGGACGCGCGCCTCAGAAAGGCGAACGCTTCACCAATCCCGACGTGGCCGGCACGTACGAGGCAATCGCCGCCGGCGGACGTGACGCTTTTTACAAGGGAGAAATCGCCCGGCGTATCGACGCATTCGCCGCCGGGAACGGCTGCGCCCTGCGCTTGCGCGATTTCGCCGAACATCACAGCGACTGGGTCGAGCCGGTGTCGACCGACTATCGCGGCTACGACGTGTGGGAGATTCCGCCGCCGGGTCAGGGCATCGCGGCCTTGCAGATGCTCAACCTGCTTGAGCCACTCGATCTGACCAAGATGGGCCACAACAGCGGTGATTATTTGCACGCATTGATTGAGGCCAAGAAGCTCGCGTACGAGGATCGTGCGCGGTTCTACTTCGATCCTTCATTCGGCGATGTACCCGTCGCGACACTGATCTCGAAGAAGTACGCCGACACGCGTCGAAAGCTCTTTGATTCCGAACATGCCGCGCAGCGCATTAACGCGGGCAATCCGCGCCTCGATCAGGGCGACACGATCTACCTGACCGTGGCCGACAAAGATCGCAACATGGTCTCGCTGATTCAAAGCAATTATGGCGGATTCGGCTCAGGGCTCGTGCCCACGGGGCTGGGCTTCTGCCTGCAGAACCGCGGGGCATTGTTCTGCCTGGACGCTTCACACCCCAACGCCTACGCGCCGCACAAGCGGCCTTTTCACACCATCATCCCGGCGTTCGTCACCCGCGGCGGAAAGCCGTGGATGTCATTCGGCGTGATGGGCGGCGACATGCAGCCGCAGGGACACGTGCAGGTGCTCTGCAACCTGATCGACTTTGGATTGAATCTGCAGGAGGCCGGCGATGCTGCGCGGTTTCATCATGTCGGATCGTCCGAGCCTACGGGGTCGATCATGACCGATGGCGGGACCGTGCTGTTGGAGTCGGGCATCTCCGCGGAGGCGCGCCGCGAACTCGAACGGCGTGGCCATCGCCTCGGAACCGATCGCGGCGGCTACGGCGGCTATCAGGC
>CAYXEY010000487.1:0-4577 GCA_964464105.1 uncultured Planctomycetaceae bacterium | reverse complement strand
ACAGTCCAACCCCGGTCCACTTGAGAATGCGGCGGGCGCGGGAAGGCGGGTGCATTGTCTTATTGTATCGCGTAGATGAGGAACCCCGACTGATGTTCCGTATTCCGTATTCCGTATTCCGTGTTCCGACTTCCGACTTCCGCGTTCCACCCTTCGTGGCTTCGTGGCTGCTTACGGCTTAGGGCTTATGGCTTACGGCTCCTTCCGCTATCATCCCGCCACACGAGACTCGCCAACCCAAGGAGCATTCGCATGGCAACCTACGTCGATGGCTACCTCCTCCCGGTCCCGAAGAAAAATATGGCCGACTATCGCAAAATGGCGAAGGTCGGCGCCAAGGTCTGGCATGACCACGGCGCCCTGCACTACTTCGAGTGCGTCGGCGAAGACCTCGCCCCCAAGTGGGGCCTGCCCTTTCCGAAGGCCATGAAGCTCAAGCCCGGTGAAACCGTCATCTTCTCCTTCATCGTCTACAAATCCCGCAAGCACCGCGACAGCGTGAACGCCAAGGTCATGGCCGACCCGCGCATGGCCGCGGTGATGAACACGGTCAAGAAGATGCCCTTCGACATGAAGCGCATGTGCGTCGGTGGATTTGAGACGCTGGTGCAGGCGTGAAGAAAGGCATAAGCCGTAAGCCATAAGCCATAAGCCATAAGCTGCTGGCCGTTAGCCGTTGGCTTCAATCGATCCGCGCGCATTCGGGCCGACCGTGATTGGCCTGCGTTCCCCGCACTCGGAGCAGGTGCCGCTTGTGTTTCCCGTCAGGTCGTATCCGCAGCGGGAACAATGTCCGGGCAGGATGCGCCGCCGGTCGTGATGCCACATCCACGCCGTCGGGATGGCGGATAGAAGCAGCGGAATCCAAAGGGGAATCTGCACTGCCCAGCTATAAAAGGCTCCATTCTTCCAATAGCGTGTGTGGGCGAGGGGCAACCTAAACCCAAATTGGTGTGTAGCGCTTGAAGCCGGAGGCACTGCCGCGATCGTGACCGCTTTGGGTTTCGGAACACTCTTAGGCCAGCTCCTTGTCCGGCTATCAAATTCGGCTTGCGAGCGAGCGTGGAACTCAAGTCGACATATTCCACCGAGAATGAAAATCTGGCGGCGGGCATTCCAATTAAAGTACCAGCGTAGACTGGCCACCCAAATTGCCAGAATCAGCAACGACAGCCCAATCCCGGTCCACTTGAGAATGCGGCGGGCGCGGGAAGGCGGGTGCATTGTCTTATTGTATCGCGTGAAAGACGAACACCGATGGGAACGCGGAAGCCGGAAGTCGGAACGCGGAACACCAATCGGTTAATTCTATGGTTTGATATCCGCGTGGCGGCGCGGGGCGGGCGCGCCTTCGAGCAGGCCCTGGGTGCTCAGGTCTTCGTCGATGTCCGGCCAGTGAATCCCGAAGCCGCCGCCGCACCGCTGCCAATTGAGACGTTGGGCCGGAGTCGCATCCAGGAGGCGCGGATACCACGCGAGCGGAACGGTGATGGTCCGGCCGTCGGCGAGGTCGACGCTCATGGTGTCATCGTCGAATCGCACGTCGCCGACACGTTCGCCGGCATTAGTCGCCGAAGTTTTCATTCCACATCCTCAACAATTCGGCCGCATGGTCGGTCACTCTCTTTTCGCCGTTGGCATCCTCTCGCCGCACTCCGAGCAAACGCCGGACGTGTTGCCGGTCAGATCGTAGCCGCAGCGTGGGCAGCGCCCGGGCCGGATGCGCCGCTGGTCGCGATGCCAAAGCCACGCCGTCGGGATGGCGGCGAGAAGCAACAACAGCCAGTATGGAAAGATGACGATTGATAACTCGTCATGGCCAAAGGGAGTTCCGATTTCCGGTAGCGCAAGCCCCCATTCCGCTGCGCCGTGGTAATGAAATCCGTTTGAGACTCTGGCATCCGTATCGTAGTACGTCTTCACCACTCCAACGAAGCCAGCGCCGCTAAAGATGAAGTGCCTGTTGGTAGGTACCACCAAGAACGCAGCCCACCAGCGTCCTATCATCCAGCCTGCAAGGATGAGAAGCGACAGTCCAACCCCGGTCCACTTGAGAATGCGGCGGGCGCGGGAAGGCGGGTGCATTGTCTTATTGTATCGCGTGAAAGACGAACACCGACTGATAGTCGGTGCCACGCATCACCGGCCATTGGCCGGTTCCACACAATGGCCCGAAGCTAACGGCTAAAGGCCAACGGCTAAAGGCTCAGCTTATGGCTTACGGCTTATGGCTGCGGAGTGTCATCCTCTCCCGATCCTTCACGACCCCGGGGAACTTCAGGGCCTGGTTGTGCATCACCGCGTACACCCCGGGCGGCATCACCCGGCAGGCCAGCAGGGCCTCGGTCACGTTCTGCAGGGCATCCGAGTCGCGGAACTCGTAGGGCCGCATGGCCCCGGTCAATACGATGGGTTTGTCTAAATCGGGCAGGCCGGCGTGCAGCCGCTCGCCGGTGAGGTTGAGCGTGTCGGTGCCGTGGATGACCAGCACCGCGTCCTCCTTGCCCAGGGCGTCCTTCACCGCGGCGAGGATGGTCTCGCGGTCGGCCTCGGTCATGTCCAGCGAGTCCTTGGACATGACCGGCACGTGACGGATGGTCAGTCCGGTGAGCCGCAGGCGGCGGAGGATGTCATCGAGGATGGAGGCGACGTTGCGCAGCGAGCCGTCGGTCTCGTTGTAGGTCTTCTCGATGGTCCCGCCGGTGGTGAGGATGGCGATGTGCATGGGGTAGTTGAACGCGTTAGTGCGAAATGTGCATGAATAGACGTCTTAGATGACTTTCAATTCCCGAAGAATGGTCACTTCCGACGGCAACGTCTTCATCCAAAACCACTCTGGTTTGACCCAGAAGCCCTTGATGACCCCGGAGGTGAGCTTCCCTCGGCGCTCGGCAATGCGCTGATAAGCCTTGCCAATCAGAGAATATGCCTCGATGCGCTTGGACATTGGGTCAATGACCCAGTATTCCCGCACCCCCGCCGATTGGTAATCGAGATACTTCTCGCGCCAGTCGCGGGCATCGCTGTCCGGCGACACGACTTCGACGATGAGGTCCGGCGCGCCATCCACGTATGTTGGCTTTACGATGGACAGGCGACGCTTGCTGACAAACAAGATGTCGGGCAACCGCCTGCGCTTCAATTCGCCCAGGCGAACCTGAAACTCCGTACCCTGGACGGTTCCCAGCTTTTTTGCTCGGACGTAGGGGCGGAGAATTGAAAGAAGAAAGCCTGCGATGTCCGAGTGATCGTAGTTCACAGGCGACATCATCACGATCTCTCCATTCACCCATTCCGCGCGGGTGTCCTCGTCAATCCAATTCTCGAACTGCGCCTCGGTCATGCGGCGGCCGGGGTGGCGCTTGCCGGGGAGGATGTCGTCGTCGATCTTGCGAATTGGCTGGGTGGCCATGTCGGTCGTCCTTCGACCTTATTGTATCACGGATCAACCGCGATTCGTCCCGGACCATTCCTTCAAAAGCCGCGCCGCATCATGCAGAGTTTCGTGTTTCTTGCAGAACGCGAAGCGGATGTAGCGGTGTCCGAGCGAGGCGGGGTTGTAGAAGCTGCTGCCGGGGACCGTGGCGACGCCGGCGTCCTTCACCAGGCGCATGGCGACGGCCGTGTCATCCTCGCCCGGGCGGGCAAATGGACGAATGTCGCACATGATGTAATACGCCCCCTCGGGATAGAAGCCTTCGAGGCCGACCTCCTGCAGGGCATTCCAGATAATGTCGCGCCGGGCGGCGTAGTCGATGGCCAGTTGGGTGTAGAAGTCGCGCGGCAGACGCAGCGCCACCGCCCCCGCCTCCTGCAGCGGATGCGGCGCGCCGACGGTGAGGAAGTCGTGCACCTTGCGGATCGCCCCGGTGATCTCGGGTGATGCAACGGCCCACGCCACACGCCATCCGGTCACGCTATAGGTCTTGGACATGCCGCTGATGGTGATGGTCCGCTCGGCCATGCCCGGCAGCGTGGCCATGCTCACATGCTCACGTCCGTCGAAGAGGATGTGCTCGTAGATTTCGTCAGTAATCGCCAGGGCGTCGTACCGCTGGCAGAGGTCAGCGATGAGCTGCAAATCGTCGCGTGTGTAAACCTTGCCACAGGGATTGTGCGGCGTGTTGACGATGATCGCCCGGGTCTTGTTGTTGAACGCGGCGGCGAGCTCGTCGAGGTCGAACTGGAAGCCCTCGTCGCGCGTATGCCGCAAAGTGACGTAGCGTGGAATCGCCCCGCAGAGAATGACATCGGCCCCATAGTTCTCATAGAATGGCGAGGTGACCACGACCTCGTCGCCGGGGTTCACCGTGGCCAGCAGGCTGGCAATCATCGCCTCGGTCGTGCCGCAGCAGACTGTCACCTGTCGATTGGGATCGAAGTGCATGCCTTGGAACCAGGCATACTTCTCGCCGATGGCAGTGACGAGGTTGGGCGTGCCCCACGTTCTGGCATACTGGTTAAATCCGCCGCGAATGGCCGCGATGGCGGCCTCCTGAAGTTCAATCGGTGTCGGAAAATCGGGAAAGCCCTGGGCCAGGTTCACGCCATTGTGCGCCAGGCAGACCTGGGTCATG
>CAYXEY010000486.1:0-4644 GCA_964464105.1 uncultured Planctomycetaceae bacterium | reverse complement strand
ACGTATGACTCGAAAAAGGCGAGGCCATATCCACGAGCGAGGTCCTGCTGCTGCGCAGGCGTGATCCGTTGCGGCGGCGCGATCCGGGTGATGCCGTCATCGCCGAATCCGAAGCCAAACCAACTTGTGTTCCAGAAATTGTGATTGGCCCCGTGAATCCAGACCATTTGCTTGGGGTCTGGATCGCTTGCATCGTAAGTACCTTCCACGTGGAAGCTACGAATGAGCACCACGCCGGTGGAAGTCGTGATGTTTGCTCCCGTGATGTCGCCGTCAGCATCTCCCCACATGCCCATGAACGGCACCAGCGAGATTCCGCCGACGATATTGCTGGGCGGTACGACCGCCTGTACGGGCGCCGTGCCATCAAAATTAAATGCGCCATCAAAGAACCGCGTGCTGGCCAAACCCCAGACTGCTCTGAGGCCGAACACGGTGTCGGCCCCGGCGGGTCCAAAGGCGGGACCGCCCTCAGCGCCGCCCACGGTGGCATTCATCTGCATGGCCTTCACCACGGCCTCGCCGCCGCGCGAGTGACCCATGAACGCAATGCGATCCATGTCAATCGAGCCTTGCAGAATATGGCCGGCCTGCGCATTGATGCGCCCCATGTTCTCAGTGTGGCACAGCACCAGCCAGGCTCGCGAAAGAATGCCCGGATCCAGAAGCGTAAAGTCGTCCTCATCGATGCTGACGGATATGTAACCGCGCGTCGCGAGGAAATCCTGCAGATAGGTGTAGCCGCGATAGTTCTCGTCGGATGGATCGCCGCTGGCCGGCGAGTATCGATTGTGATTGCCATGTGCGATGACAATCAGCGGGAATGGCCCGCCATTGGCCACCGGCGCATCCAGTCCGCCCGCGCCTGCGGCCGGATAGCGCACCTGTCCGCGCACATCAAAGCCGGCAACGGCGTCCTTGCCGGTGACCACGAAACCGTCGGAGTCGTCACTTCCGTCGCGCTGCAGCGTGATACTGGGAATCGGAGGAAAAGTGCCGGGTGCGCCGCCGCCCACAACCGTGTTGGGCAAATCGATATCCGCGATCCGACCAACGCCATGCGGCCCATTGGCTTGCGTATCGGGCGGCGCAGGCAGCGCAACGCATAGCGGACACGGGTCGGGCACACAAACGGTATCCAATCCCTGATAGGTTCCGCCGAGCGTGGTGCAGGTAAGGGCATCGCGAATCTCGCACCCGCTGGGAAGACAGCACGCCCCCGTGCACGGGTTGGGCAGACAAAGCGTGTTGTCTCCACGGTAAACACCGCCGGCATTCGCGCAGGCCAGCGCGCCGATGACGCTGCATGCACCACTCTGCGTGCAGCATGCGCCCGGAACGATGCATGGATCAGGCGCGCAGGGCGAATTGTCCCCTTGATAAGTGCCGCCAAATTGCGTGCAGGCCGCCTGAGTGAATGTCGTGCACACGCTGCCCTGGCAGCAGGCGCCCGTTGGCGGGCACGGGTTCGGCGAGCACGTTGTTCCCAGCGCCTGCGGCGTGCCGCCTTGCAGCAGGCAGTTGGCCGGCGTCAACACGACACATCCTGTGGTCAGGCAGCAGGCGCCATTCTGCGGACACGGATTGGGCGTGCAGACCGTGCCGTTGCCTTGGTACGTTCCATTCTGATCGTTGCAGGCGGGCTGTGACGTGGGTATGCAATTGCCGGCGACGCAGCAGGCGCCGAATTGCGGGCAGGGGTTGGGTGAGCATACGGTTCCGTTGCCCTGATAGTTTCCGCTCTGCAGATTGCAGGCCGGCTGAGTCAGCACTGTGCAGGTGCCCGTGGTGCAGCATGCTCCCACTTGCGGACAGGGATTGGGGGAGCAGAGCGTTCCGATGCCCTGAAACGTGCCGCCTTGTGCCGCGCAATTCGGGCCGGAGAGAAAAATACAATTACCTGATATACAGCATGCGCCAATCTGGGGGCATGGGTTCGGCGAGCAGAGCGATCCATTGCCCTGATAAACGCCGCTCTGCTGCACGCAGGCCGTCTGCGAAAGAACATTGCAGACGCCTCCGGCGATGCAGCACGCCCCGGTGCACGAAGTCAGGGCGATCACGCGGACCACGAAGGGCCGCACATCCCGGCCGTTGTCGACGCCATCCTGACTGACGTCGGCGCAGGCATCAAAGGTGTTGTTGAGCAGCGCGGTGACAAATTGCTGCACGTCGCCCTGATTGACGACGGCATTGCCGTTCATGTCGCCGAGACAGGGGCATTGCGCCGTTGCCCGAGGCGCAAGAATACACCCCAGCACAACGAACCCGACGGCGTATCCGAACACACGGCAAGGTCGAGAGACCATGGATGCCTCCTTACCCTGGTGAAGACCGCGACTTCAACCTGGCGGAACTCGCGTCGATATTTGGCTGTTCGCGCAGACCGTGAATGCGCGGCGGACGCATCGTACGAGAGGAAATGCCGCGAATTCAAGAAAATCAGGAATAAAATCTCTCGATTATTGCGGTCAATCCTGCCGGTTAACATGTTCCGAACGAGGGTTGTTCATGGCCAAAACCATCCTGATCGTCTTGCTGATCGCGGGCGGAATCATCGGCTATCTCTCATGGCAGCAGGGCCGCGCCCAGCCCTTCACCGTCTCGGGGTTCATCGAAGCCGATGAGGTGCGGATCGGCTCGCGCGTCGGCGGACGGGTGGCCCGCGTGCTGGGCGTTGAGGGTCGCACCGTGAAGGCCGGCGAGCCGCTGATCGAGCTGGACCCGTTCGACTGGCGCGAGCAGTTGGCCGAGGCACAGGCGCAGCTCGCGGCGAATCAGGCTGAATACAACCGTATCAAGACAGGGTATCGCTCCGAGGAGATCGAGCAGGCCCGGGCCAAGCGCGATGCCGCCCAGGCGTCACTCGACCTGGCGGTTGCAGGTCCGCGTCCGCGCGAGATTCAGGTGGCCCGCGAGGAGCTGAATCGCGCCAAGGCCGACCTCGCGTTTTCGACCAGTGAGCATTCGCGCATCGCCAAGCTTCGCGAGTCTGCGCAGTCGTCGCCGATGGAATATGAAGAAACGGTACGAAAGTTGAAAACCGCCGAGGCGGCGGCCGCGGCTGCGGAGCAGAGATTGGCCCTGCTGACCGAGGGCACGCGGGCCGAGGAGATCGCAACTGCTCGGGCGAAGGCGGCCGAGGCGTCGCAAGCGCTCAAGCTGGTGGAGGCGGGTTATCAGCCCGAGGTGATCGCCGAGGCGGCGGCCCGCGTCGATGCTGCCAAGGCCCGCGTCGCCGCGATGGATGTGCGCATCAAGGAGCTGACGGTCCTTTCGCCCTGCGATTGCTCGATCGAGAGCATTGACCTGCGACCGGGCGATCAGATCGCGGCCGGCGCGCCGGCGGTGTCGCTGCTTGACCACGCCAAATTGTGGGTTCGCGCTTACGTACCCGAGGCACGGCTCGGCGAGGTGAAGCTCGACCAGCGCGTAGTCGTCCGCGTAGACAGCGCCCCGAAAGACCCGCTGATCGGACGCATCAGCTTCATCGCCCGAGAGGCCGAGTTCACGCCCAGAAATGTGCAGACCCCCGAAGAGCGCAGCAAGCAGGCCTTCCGCATCAAGGTCACGCTGGAGACGGGCGTCGAAAAAGCAAGAATCGGTACCGCGGCGGATGTGTGCTTTGATGAGGCGGTGCGGTAGCCGCGGCTTCGCGCATGCGCAACACCGCGAGAACGGAGGATTCGATCGGCAAGTGGGTTAATTGATGACGGACATGCTTGGCTAGCGTTTGATCATCGCTGCTGGAATGCGTATGCGGAGCATTCCAGTGCCGCCGAATTGCTCTGCTGGGAGTTCGAGGTTAAGGAACTCGACTTTTCCGATCGGCTCCTCAAAGACAATTACATCGGTGATGGACTTGCCGGGGTAAATTGACTCGGATTCGACTCCGCCAACGACTTCGCTGCTGAATCCGAAGGTAATGCGCTTGTAGTGGTTGTCGAAATTGTCGGTTAAGCCAGTACTTTTCCCGAAGGAAATGGACCGGCCGCCCCACGTGCGGTAGTCGAGCTTCTTCGTCTCACTGAGATTCTTAATTTCAAGCTTAATGCTCAGAAGCGCATCCTTGGAGCGCCCCTCGCCTTCGCCGATTCGATCCTTCAGCGGAACTTGCCCGACCTTCACGGACTTGACTTGCACCTGTACGTCAGCTTGCCTCACTGGCGTTTCGGCGGAGGCCCATTCCTGCTCGGGGGTCGCTGGCTTATCCGGGGCCGGACTTTGCGCCACTTTAGGCTTGGCAGCTTTTACATCTGGTGGACTGGGTTTGGATGCCGTAGGTGTCTTCTCAGCGCGCGGTGGGTTCGCCACCGGCGCAACCGTCGTTTGATTGGTCGCGTTGCGGCGTTCGCTTTCCGCGACCAATTCATCGCCCACCTTCTTGATTCCGCCAACTAGCGCGCCCGTTACGCTGATCGCCACGAATAGCGCAAGTGCGCAAATGGCGCTCCCCGCAATGGGATAGCCAATATTCGAACCCTTTCGCGTGAGCGCGACAAGGAATCCGATAGCTCCGAGAAGCAGGCCAAGAGCTGCAAGAGGCACGCCAAGCAAATTGACGAACGGAATCCAGCAAATTACGAACGCGAGAACGCCAAGCACCAAAGACGCTACGCCGAGGCTCGATCCGCGACGTGGTGT
>CAYXEY010000485.1:0-4645 GCA_964464105.1 uncultured Planctomycetaceae bacterium | reverse complement strand
CCCCGTCCTCGGCCTGATCTTCCTGCGCTACGCCGAGCGGCGCTTTCACGAAGTGGAAACCGCCCTGCTCAAGAAAGGCATGGCCGCCGGCGACATCGAGCCGTTCGACTACAAGGCCGAGGGGGCGCTCTACCTGCCCGAGAACGCCCGCTTCACCTATCTGGCCGACCTGCCGGAGAGCGCCAACATCGGCAAGGCGATCAACGACGCCATGGCCGGCATCGAGGCGGCGAATGAAGAGCTGAAGGCCGTCCTGCCGCGCTCCTATGGCGCGATCCCCAACAGCGTCCTCGTCGAACTGCTGCGCCTGCTCGGCCCGGTGGAGATCGAGGGCGACGCCTTCGGCAAGATTTACGAATACTTCCTCGGCAACTTCGCCCTCAAGGAAGGCCAGAAGGGCGGCGTGTTTTACACCCCCACCAGCATCGTCAAGCTGATCGTCGAGATACTGGAACCCTTCCACGGCCAGATCTTCGACCCCGCCTGCGGCTCGGGCGGCATGTTCGTCCAGTCTGCCGAGTTCGTCGCCCGCCACCGCAAGCGGGCCGTCGAGGAAATCGCCGTCTTCGGCACCGAGAAGGCCAGCGAGACCGTCAAGCTCGCCAAGATGAACCTTGCCGTGCACGGCCTGCCCGGCGACATCCGCGAATCGAACACCTACTACGAAGACCCGCACAAAGCCGTCGGCAAGTTCGACTTCGTGATGGCGAATCCGCCCTTCAACGTCTCCGGTGTCGACAAGGAACGCGTCAAGGGCGACCCGCGCTTCCCGCTCGGTCTGCCGACCACCGACAACGCCAACTATCTCTGGATACAGCTCTTCCACGCGGCGCTCAACGCCAAGGGCCGCGCCGGCTTCGTCATGGCGAACTCGGCGGGCGATGCACGCGGCAGCGAGATGGAAATCAGGAAGCAGCTCATCCAGTCCGGCGACGTGGATGTGATCGTCTCCATCGGCCCGAACTTCTTCTACACGGTGACGCTGCCCTGCACGCTGTGGTTCTTCAACAAGGGCAAACCGAAGGCGCAGCAAGGCACCGTGCTGTTCATCGACGCCCGCGGCTTCTACCGGCAAGTCAGCCGCGCCATCCGCGACTTCCTGCCCGAGCAGGTCGAGTTCCTCGCCAACATCGTGCGGCTCTATCGCGGCGAGAAGCCAGAAGTCGGCGCTGGCGGGACGGCACTACTGAAGCAGCAGTTCCCCGACGGGCAGTATCAGGATATCGCCGGTGTCTGCAAGGTGGCAACGCGGGCCGAGATCGAAGCGCAGGGCTGGAGCCTGAACCCCGGGCGCTATGTCGGCGTCGCGGATCGCGGCCCGGATGACTTCGACTTCGCCGAGCGGCTGGAGGAGCTGAACGAGGAACTGGAGATTCTGAATGCCGAGGCGCGTGAGTTGGAGGATCAAATCTCATCGAGCGTAAGCGCGTTGATCGAGGCAATCTGAAATGCCGACACTGCTTGATCTGTGTGAGCTTATTGTCGACTGCGAGCACAAGACCGCACCACTTGCTGACTCTGGCTATCCGTCCATCAGAACACCGAATGTCGGAAAAGGTAGATTGATCCTTGATGGTGTGAATCGCGTCAGCGAAGAAACATATTTGGCTTGGTCTCGTCGCGCAACCCCTCGCGCTGGTGATTTGATCATTGCACGCGAAGCCCCGCTTGGTAACGTCGCCATCATCAAGCAAGGGCAGATTGTCTGCCTTGGGCAGCGCACCGTTCTTGTTCGCCCCGACAGGTCGAAGGTTGATCCCGCATACCTCTGCTACTTCTTATTGGGCGACTATGCCCAAGGCCGGTTTCATGGCGCGTCAATCGGTGCGACGGTGCCGCACCTGAACATGAAAGATATTCGCGGTTTGCCAATTCCGAAGCTACCTACACTGTCGGAGCAACGCCGCATCGCCTCCATCCTCTCCGCCTACGACGACCTGATCGAAAACAACACCCGGCGCATCGCCATCCTCGAAGAAATGGCGCGGCGGATTTACGAGGAATGGTTTGTCCGCTTCCGCTTTCCGGGGCACGAGAAGGTGCTGATGGTGGAGTCGGAGTTGGGGTTGGTGCCGGAGGGGTGGGAAGTCCTACCAGCGACAGCGGCAATATCAGTCAATCCACAAACTAAGGTGCCGAAGAACGGCGAGAAGCCATTCGTCCCGATGAACTGCCTCTCGGATGGCTCGATGTTGATTACCGGACATGAATGGCGCGAAGGCAACAGTGGCGCGAAATTCAAGAACGGCGACACCCTGTTTGCGCGCATTACGCCATGCCTTGAGAATGGCAAAACGGGATTTGTTCAGTTCCTGATGAATGACGACTCTGTCGCTTTCGGCTCGACCGAGTTCATTGTCTTGCGGTCGAAAACAGTTTGTCCCGAGTTTGTCTATTTGATGGCCCGCTCAGACTCATTCCGCGACAACGCCATCAAGAGCATGTCAGGCGCTACTGGGCGGCAGCGTGTCAAGGAAGCGTGCTTCGATTCGTTCTACTTCGCACACCCACCTGCTGAGCTTATTGAGCAGTTTGCAGCAGTAGTGCAGCCGATGTTTTCCTCGATTCAGAATTTGGCTCGAAAAACCACCAACCTCCGCACTACCCGCGACCTGCTCCTGCCCAAGCTGATCTCCGGCGAACTCGACGTGTCGCATCTGCCCGAACCGGAAGCCATGGCCGCATGAGCGCCGCGCACATGCCGTTCGTATTACCATTGACGCCGAAGACGCAAGCCTGAAAGGACACGCCATGCCGGAATCGATTCAGTTTCTCGATGGTCGCGTGACCATCAACCCCGATATCTGCAACGGTCAGCCGACGATCCGTGGCAAACGCATCACCGTGCAGTCGGTGCTCGAATATCTGGGGGCCGGGGATAGCGAGGCCGACATCATCGCCGAGTTTCCCGAGCTCGAACCGGAGGATATCCGCGCCTGCCTGCATTTCGCCGGACAACTCATGAGCCAGCGTTACGACGTGCTCAAGGTGGCCTGATTGGCCGCACGTTTCCTGATCGACGCCAATCTGCCGCGCCGGCTGGCGATCTGGCAGGGGCCGGAATTTGACTGGGTGGTGGATCACGACGCAAACTGGCCGGATTCCGTCGTCTGGTCTTACGCCCAAGCCAACGATCTGATCATCGTTACCAAGGATGCGGATTTCTCCGACCGCATCATGCTTTCCGCGCCGCCGCCCCGCGTCGTCCACATTCGCGTCGGCAACCTGCGCCTGAGGGAGTTACGCGCGTGGCTGATCGAGGTGTGGCCAGCCATTGTCCGGGCCGCACCCGGTCACAAACTGCTCACCGTCCATCGCGATACGATTCTCGGCGTCGTTTGATCCATGACCACGGTGCTGACGGCGAAAGAGGTCACCGCCACCTACGGCGAGCTGGCGCTGGTGGAAGCGCCAGCCATCGACCTCTTCGCCCGTCTGGGCTGGAGTACCGACAATCTCTACACCGAGACCTTCGGCAAAGACGGCACTGAAGGCCGGCAGTCGGAATCCGAGGTACTCCTCGTCCCCCGCCTGCGCGTGGCGCTGGAGCGCCTGAATCCCGGCCTGCCGGCCGATGCTTACCAGCAGGCCATCGACGAGCTGACCCGCGACCGCTCGAAGCAACTGCCGGCCAATGCCAACCGCGAGTTCTATCGCCTGCTGCGCGACCGGGTGAAGGTGCAGGTTCCCGATGAGCACGGCAACCCGCAGACCACCGACCTGAAGGTGATCGACTGGGAGCATTCGGACAACAACGACTTCTTCCTCGCCCAGCAGATGTGGGTGGCCGGCGACATGTACCGGCGGCGCTGCGACCTGCTCGGCTTCGTCAATGGCATCCCGCTGGTGTTCATCGAACTCAAGGCACCGCATGTGCCGCTCAAGAGCGCTTTCGACGACAACCTGCGCGACTATCGCGGCCAGAGCATCCCGCAGCTCTTCCACCCCAACGCCTTCATCCTGCTCTCCAACGGCACCCAGACCAAGGTCGGCACGCTGACCAGCGCATGGGAACACTTCTTCGAGTGGAAGCGCATCGCCGACGAAGAGGAAGCCGGCTCGACCACGCTGGAAACCGCCCTTCGCGGCCTGTGCGACAAGGCCCGGCTGCTCGACCTGATCGAGAACTTCACCCTGTTCGAGGAAGCCCGTGGCGGCCTGATCAAGAAGGTTGCCAAGAACCACCAGTTTCTCGGCGTGAACAAGGCCATCGAGCAGATGCTGCGCCTGCGAAAAGTCGGCGCTGGCGGGACGGCAAGCAAAGCGGACAGAGACGCCGCCAAGCGCCTCGGCGTGTTCTGGCACACGCAGGGCAGCGGCAAGAGCCTGTCGATGGTGTTCTTCACCCAGAAAATCCTGCGCCGCCTGCCGGGCAAGTGGACCTTCGTCATCGTCACCGACCGCAACGAGCTGGGCAGCCAGATTTACAAGACCTTCACCAACGTCGGCGCGATCTCCGGCCCGGAGGTCGAGGCCGACAGCGCCGAGCACCTCAAGACTCTGCTGACCGAGAACCACCGCACCATTTTCACACTGATCCAGAAGTTCCGTACCGAGAAGGGCAGCGTCTATCCCAAGGTTTCCGACCGCGACGACATCATCGTCATCACCGACGAGGCGCACCGCAGCCAGTACGACGTGTTCG
>CAYXEY010000484.1:0-4648 GCA_964464105.1 uncultured Planctomycetaceae bacterium | reverse complement strand
AGGGCCTATTCCAGCACCAGGGGCACGACCCGCAGCTCGTCGCCGTGCTTGATGACGAAGTCCACGGCACCGACGCGGATCGCCTCCGTCGTGGCCACGCCGGAGCGGTCGCCGGTGCACATGATGACCGGCAGGTCGTGCGTCTTGCGAATGTGCTTGAGCAGCTCCAGACCCGTACCGTCGGGGAGGTTCAAATCAAAAATGCCAAAGTCGAATTGGGTCATGTCCAGGGTGAGCGCTTCGCGAATCGTGCCCGCCTGGGTGATTTCAATCCTGGGGAAATGATCACGCAGCAGCTCGCTCTGCATCTCGCGATGATCAGCGTCATCGTCGACCATCACCAGCCGCGGAAATGGCGCCGCCGTCGGCTTGTTAGGTTCGTGCTCGCTCATTGCACCTGTCCTCCCGAGATCAGGCAGGCGTCTCGTTCGGATTCCTTCGCAGAATCGCCCGCGCGGGAGCCCTTTGCGCACACCACGTCTTTCTTCAACGTGAAGCAGAACACAGATCCACCCCGCGGATTCGGCTCGACCCAGATGCGTCCGCCCAGTTTCTGCACGATGCTCTTGCAGCTTGACAGGCCGACGCCCTTGCCCTGCACGCCGGAGACGTATTGATTGGTCGACCGGCGGAAGACGTGGAAGATCCGCTCGGACTCTTCCTGCGATACGCCGATGCCGCGATCGGCGACGCGAATGAGATAATCGTCTTCGCGGTCCTCGGCGGTCACCGTGATTTCCGGTGTCTCAGCGGGACGCAGCCGCGCCGGGTCCGTGTATTTGATAGCGTTGTCAATCAGGTTCTGTATCAGTTGCAGGATGCGCCGGCGATCGCAGCGGATCGTGGGCAGCGGCTTGGGTACGACCAGCCGAATATTCTTCTTGTTCAGCTCGAATTCCAGCTGCTTGCCGATCGATTCGACCTTTTCGTTCAGATCGACCATGACCGGCGTCGAGTCGTTGCTCTGAATATGCGATAGATCGAGCAGCTCTTCGATCAGGTCGAGTTCCGTCTTGATGTTGTGCTGAATGCGATCGAGGCATCGCGCCGCGTCCGGCGTGAGCGTGTCGCCCTGCTTGCGGCGCACGATGTCGGCCATGCCTGCGGCATTGCGCAGCGGGGCGGACAGATCGTGCGACACGGCGCGGATAAAGTCCTCTTTCTCGTTGATCTCGGCGCGGAGCTGCTGATTGGCCGACTTCAATTCCCGCGTGCGCTGCTCGACACGATCCTCCAATTCCGCATTCAATTCGACCAGGGAGTTGTGCGACTTGGCCAGTTCCAGGCTCATGGCGTTAAATGACTTGCTCAGTTCGCCAATTTCGTCGGAGCGGTCCTCGGGCACACGAATCGAAAGATCACCGCCGGCCAGCTTCGAAGCCGCGTCGGAAAGCCGGTTGACCGGCGCGATGACCCGGCGGACCAGCTCGAAGCCCAGCGGGACCATGAGCAGGGTGATGCCGATGGCCACGCCGGCCACGCGCCGGACGTTTTGCGAGAGCGTCTCGCCGGCCTCGTTCAGGCTCAACCCCAGTCGAACATAGCCAATTGTCGGTTTCAGCGAATCCGGGGCAAAGGGCGAGACGGTGGATTTGATCGAGGTCACCGGGAAGACGATGTCGATGCCCGGGCCCGCCTTGGCATGGTTGCGCAGCATCGGTCGGTCCAGCGGCTCCACGGAGAACCGCTCGCCGTCGCTCAGCATGAGCGAGGCGACATTGCCCTCGCCCTTCTGTTGGCCGGCCAACAGGTTGCCGGTCACGTCGAGAAAGAGCAGGTACGAAAGTTCACCCTCGGACACCATTCGGCGCGAAATGTCCAGCAGGGCGTCGGCGTTCTTCGCATCGATGTCCTCGGCGCAACCCGTCGAGAGTGCTTTCGCAAGTTCGCGGGCGTGGCGCGAGGCTTCGCCGGTGGCAAGGTGCGACGAGATCTTGAGATGCATGCCGCTGGTGAGGCTGACCGCGGCCAGCACGAGGCCCGACAGCAGCACGGTCGTGCGAAGCTGCAAGCCGAACAGCGCGCGGCGTAGTTCGAGGAAGAACGATTGCACCGGAAGGCATCCCCCACAATCACCCGACCGACTCGTGGTCGAGTCGATTCACGCAATCGACCGTCACGGCGCGAAATGTCCGCGCAGAAGCGGCAGACTGACATCTCGCTATCGGCCCGGGAACGTGCGTGCTTGATTGGTTGGGCGAACTCGTATCCTCGGATCGAATATCGGTCTTCCCGACGATGAAGGGTATCAAATTGATTGGGACTGCATGCCGTCTGCGGTATCATTCAGACTTCACTGCAATGGCGTTGTAGGTCCGAGATCATCACGGCCCGGAGATGGGGAGTATCAACATGCGACATGTGCTTGCGTTTTCGGTGGCATGCCTGATTGCCGCGCCCGCATGGGCGACGCCCACGACGCTGAACGTCATTCCCGCTCAATCGAGCGTCAGCGTGCAACTTTGCATGACCGTCACTAACCAGCAGTGCGACACCGACACGTCGCCGGTCACCGGGAACATGGTGGTCGACCTGAACTGCTTGAGCAGTCCGACGATGCTGACGCTGCACGATTTCGATTTCGCTTTGTCAAACGCGCTGAACCTGAATCTCAACTGGGGAACGTTTGTGGGCCGATTCGATGCCGTGGCCTCGAACCTCGCGTTTCATTACAACACGCCGGGCACGCCGCAACCTCCCACGCCGATCAATGCAAACGCGTTTGCTTATGCAGGCGTGCCGGCCAATGCCACTGGCGCCATGTCGTACAACGCAACCATCCTGGTTTGCGTCGGAATGACCGGCGCGGGGCTGCCGTGCACCGACTCCATTGACCTGAGCACGCTGGCCCTGGCCCCGGTGGCCTTCAATGGTACGGTGACTGTGACGGGCAGGACTGTGCTTGCGGTCCTTGCGATCAACTCGTCGAGTCCGATCGATCCGAACAACCCCACGCTGGGAACGTTGACGGTGACGGGCACGATTCGGGCCAGCGGGAACGTGCCGCTTCCGAGCATGACCAATTTCATCGGCGTCTTGACGGGGACCGTCACGCAGCAGGATCTGGTCTGCGAGAGCGACATGAATGCCGATGGCGTGGTGAATGGCCGCGATATTCAGCCATACGTACTCGCACTCCTCGGGCCGTAGTGGCGCAAATCCAGACAACGCCCAATTCTATTACCGAGACGCATGTAGCAATTGGCGGCGATTGCTCAAGCAATTGTTCCGCGCTTGACATGCGTCCATACGCCGATTGACAGGGTGAATCTCCCATTGCGTGGTGGGCGCAAGCGCGAAATTGCGGTAGAATCCGGGTTGATCCGGCGGCTCTTGATTCCACGCCGGCAATTGGAGCGACTCGACATGGCCCGCACCGCGGATTCACTCTTTGGCACTGGACAGCGACGCAGCGGCTGCCGCGTCATCGTCACCGGCCAGGTCGGCGTGGAAAAAAAGCCCTTCCTGGACAACGTCGCCCGCATCGCCCGGCAGCGCGGTCATAATGTCTCGCTTTGTCACGTCGGCGACATGATGTACTCAGAAGCTCCCGATGTCGTGCCCGGACGCATCCTCGATCTTCCGCGCACGCGGCTCAACAGCCTGCGCCGCGCGGTCTTCAAGGACGTTATTAACACGGCAGAGCGGAATGAAAACGTCATCGTCAATACCCATGCGACGTTTCGCTGGAAACACGGTCTCTTCGAGGCGTTCGACTTCGACCAGATGGTCGCTTTTGACGCCGATCTCTACGTCACCCTGGTCGACAACGTCGATGCGGTGCATGAACGACTGCTTCGAGATCACGACCTTATTCATTCCCTCAAGGACATCATGGTCTGGCGCGAAGAAGAAATTCTCGCCACCGAGATTCTGGCCCACGCCATCGCCGGGCACGGCAAATTCTTCGTGCTGGCTCGCGGCATCGAGGGCGACACGGCTGAATCGCTCGTGCGGCTGATGTTCGAGCCGCAGCGCAAGCGGATTTACCCCAGCTTCCCCATGTCGCACGTGATGGATATGCCCGACGTATTGGCGGAAATCGACCATTTTCGAGATACGCTCGCGGAGCATTTCATCTGCTTCGATCCGGGCGATCTCGATGAAAAGCGGCTGCTCTTCGAGGCCGGCGAGGCCACCAAGAAGGGCGTGCAGACCATCAGCGTCAAGGTGAACAACCGCGACCTGATCTTCAACGTGCCCGATGTCACCCACGTGGCGCGCGACATCGACAGCCAGATTTACGCACGCGACTTTAAGCTCATCGATCAGTCGGACATGATCGTCAGCTACGTGCCCGAGCTGCCCGGCGGCATTCCGGGTCTCTCCAGCGGCGTCGAGCGCGAGTTGCAACACGCCTTCGAAGGGACCAAAGAGGTCTACATCATCTGGCGGCCAAAAAAGGAGCCGAGTCCCTTCATTACCGAGACCGCGACGCGGGTTTTCCCTACGGTAGAAGAGCTGTTCAAGCACTTCCAGTCGAAGGGCTACATCGGCGATTTTCAGTTGGTCCTGCCGACCGGAAGCGCGCCGCGCGAGCGTGGTCGCATCGGATGACCCCCTTGAAGGGGGCAATCCTATCCGACGTGTCGACGCCAGATTTGCATACCGCCGACTGGACAGGCGCCCAGTCAATCTGTAATGTTTT
>CAYXEY010000483.1:0-4660 GCA_964464105.1 uncultured Planctomycetaceae bacterium | reverse complement strand
GAAGTGGTAATCGCCGCCCTTGACCGCGCCGGGCTTGAACGCCAGCGCGGTCGAACCGATCCGCGCACCCTCCACCTCCGCGCCGCAGATCGCCGCGGCGGAATTGACCGCTGTCAGATGCTGCCGCATCAACCCCGGCTTGGCCCGCCCGGCCCGGATGTTCTCAATCCGCACCGGCGTGCCGGTCACAATGGAAAGGGCCAGCGACGAGCGAAGGATCTGTCCCCCGCCTTCACCGCGCGAGCCGTCAATGGTCAACATCTCTGGTTATCAATGCCTTTCCGCCAATAGCATCCGAACGTCTGCGTGTTGGCTGGACAAGAATCGGACTATCTCAATTACAAGCAAATACTGAATCGCGGCGTAATGTTCATCTGTTGTGAGCGCGCGAAGTGAGCTACATTCATGATCGCCCGGCCGAAAGATGCACTCAGTCTTGTCATTGAGATTACTAATGAAGTGGTATGCTTCGGGCGGATCGGGAGCCTCTCCGCGCAAGAACGAACTCAATTCAGCTGGTGCGACCGGCGGTTCCCATGTATTCAGTATTGGTAGATCACCGTGCGCGGCGTCGTTCCGAAGATCCTTTACAACACGCATCTTAATGACAACCTCATCAGGAAAAAGCTTAGTCCCCTCAATGAAATCCAAAGCCTTTTTAAAGGTCATGGGCTTTGACAGATCATGAAGCCTATTCTGTGCCGCAGTTGACAGCTGCGGTGCGTCTTTCCTAACATTCCCTGATTCATCCAGCGAATATTTGTAAATGATTGCTATCCTGTCGTAGACAATTCGCAGAAGAGCTTCACCCGATGCGATGATGGAGGATAGTGGACATCCGAAAATAAACGCGCGCTTTGCTTCTTGTATCAATTGCACAAATCGCTCTCGATATGACAGATTCGGATGCGCGTTGATATAAGCCGCAGCAATCGTGTCGCCGGTCTTGGGCAGAACGTTCTGCCGCTCTTCAATCTTTCGTTCAAACATGTCGCACTACTCCGATTCGCAGAAAAACTCGGTTTCCCTTTGTAAAACTAGGAAGTCATCGATCCGAAACCCTTGAGCCCCTCGCGTCCCGCATGAGAAACGGCCCACTCTGCCAGTTATTCCATTAATCTAAACCAATCACGAACACTCAATCGCAGCCTAACAACTTCGTCCTCTGCAAGAGGGCTGCAGTGCGCAATGGGACCTCGGATTGTGTTTAAGTTAGCCATTACTCGCTCGACAGCCTTCGGACTTGAAAAGACTGCCCCAAACAGGTCCCAGTTCGTCTTAATAATCTCTCCCAACTCGCCAAATGTGGTAAAGTCAAGCGGTGCCGACGAACGAACCGTGACTCCAGAGTCTACCTCTCGCTGCAGCCGCGAATCTGCCTCTTGCTTGATCCTTGCAGGAACACGCCCAACAGCCCACCAGTTATCGCCATCCGCTGATTGAAGGGTGTCGGTGACCAGTGATCGAATCGTCTTTTCAAGCGAATAGAAAATCTCATAATGCTGCGACATAGCTGCTGCTTCTTGTCTGATCGCTCGATCGATTTGCGGATAATAGGTTTCATCCTTGTCAAGCGTTGCGGAATGTGCTCTCCCCAGGTCAATTGCGAATTCGCGCTCTACACGGTCGAGCTCGTATTCGGCAAGCTGATTGCCAAGTGCGAACAATTTGATTGACGACTCAATGTCTCTCATTTGAATTACCTCAGCAGGTGTTCCTTAAGGCTCTTGAAAATGGCATTGAACACAGCAATGTCTGATGTAGATGGGAGATTAAGGTTGATCGTGTAGGAAAGTCCAAGTTTCGACTTCAGTAGGTTTTCATCACCATTTTCGTCGCTATCGCCAAGGTGGTCTGTCTCGACCGATTCTGTAACTTTGTCTTCAGCCTTGATTTCGCCATCGAATCCCGCGAATGATCTAAGTGCCTTGAATGAACCCAAAATGGCCTTGACGGCACTCCCGTCCGGTTCAAATCCGGTCGCCTCAACAATTAGGCCCTTGAGCTCAGAATCTTTGAGATCATGTGCATATTCGTTTCGCTCATATAAGGGCTTGAAGCCCTGTTTCAGCGCTTCTGCAGCAGCCGTACCGGAAGCGGATGCATTCCGAAAACGCTTATATCTTTCTGTTGGGGCGCCATCCGTCCCAAGGAATCCAACTCGCTTTAGGAACGGAATAACAGGTTTCCCTGAACCGCCCTTTACACTGAGTTTTGTTGAGAGAAAATCCTGAGTGAAGCGATCGGGCGTCGCTGCACTCTTTATCTTCTCCATTACTTTAGGGATGACGCCGTAACCCATTACATACGGTAGTTTCTCTTGTGCCATCTGTTTCTCCTACGTTGACATCATGCGGCCCGAGTGACTCGGTCACTTACTTTTTCATCGCGAAATAGAGCATTGAGCAAATTGCGATCTCAATCATCCGCCTTGTCGCCGTCCTTGATGACGAACCGCGCCTTCAGCCGCGCGACTTCGCTTGCCAGCCCCGCCAGCTTCACGCTCTTCAGCACCTCGTCAAAATCCTTATACGCCGCCGGGGCTTCGTCCATCGGGTAATCGCGGCAGTTCGTCAAAATATCCTTCGCCTCAAACGACCGGTTGATCTCCGCCTGGTCGAGTGCACGGATCGCCGCCTTGCGGCCCAGCACGCGGCCGGCGCCGTGATTCACGCTGAAGCAGCTCTTGTCCGCCGTCGCATCGGCCACCATCACAGCCGAGCCGCGCTGCGGATCGCCCGGCAGCAGGATCGGATGGCCCGTAGTTGCAAACGGCGATTCTGCCAGCGCGTGATGATTCGCCGGGAACGCGCGGGTGGCGCCCTTGCGCATGACCCACATCTCGCGGTTGTCCACGATCTCCTTCCGCGCGATGTTATGACTGATGAAATAAATCAGCTCGCCGGTGATCCCGGGGAACACCTCCTGAAACGCCTCCAGCACGAGGGCGTTGATCAGCATGTGGTTGACCGTCGCGAAGTTCGCCCCGAGCGACATGTCGTCGATGTAGGCATCGGCCTCGGGCGTGCCCAGCGGGGCATAGCACAACTCCTTGTCGCCGCCCGGGAAGGCGACGCCCCACTGCCGGAACTTGTCCTGCAGGGCGCGGAACTGGCCCATGGCCAGGTTGTGTCCGAAGCCGCGCGAGCCGCAATGCGACAAAAAGGCGACATGCTGATCGCGCAGGCCGAAGACCTTGGCGCAGAACTTCGCGCGGCTGTCGTCGCCGATCTGCACGACCTCGGCCTCGCCGAAGTGGTTGCCGCCGCCATAGGAGCCGAGCTGGCGCACCTTCTCGCTGAAATCGCGGAAAGTGTCGCCGCGGTGCAGATGCCAGTCCAACCGGGCGGCGAGCGCTTCCCGCGTGTCATCGTGTCCGACGTGCGCTGCATCTTCGCAGCGCTGCGCCCACCGCGCGGGAATGCCCAGCGACTCAAGCACCGCCTGCGACGCCCCTTCGACAGCCACCCGTCGACCCAGGGCTTCGGTAACGGGTCGCGAGCGCGGCACGCTCCGCTGTCCGCGCCCCGCGCCGGTCGGCACCCGCTTGCCGATCGCCTCGATGACGGCGCGGCGCGACTGCTTGTCAGCGATCGCGTCCGCCGGCAGGTCGAGCTGCAGCAGGCTCATGCTGCACTTGATGTCCACGCCCACGGGGCCAGGATAAATATGCGATGGCGAAGCCATCACGCAGCCGATCGGCGCCCCGTAGCCGATGTGGGCATCGGGGTTCAGCACCACGCGTTCCACACCAGGCGCGCCGGCGGTGTTCACGATCTGCTGCAAGGTTGCATCGTCAAAGGTCTGCCGAGGATGCTGAAGGGTCCGATGACGGTCACCGGCTTCACCCGGCCCTCGGCGATCGGCAAAATTGCAGTCGCCTCGCCGGTCGGAATCAGCTTGTCTGTCCAGGACTTGCTCATGACGTTCTTCTCTTCATTGTGGCACCGGCCAATGGTCGGTGACTCTGACGCTGCAAGACGCGGCGACCATCGTACATGAGAGCTCCCTCAGAGCGTCTGCCATTTCCGCCACTGAACGACATCCGTCGCTCAGGCGGGATTCGAACCCGCACGGGTGCCATGTGCTCTCATGTGCATTCGCCGCGCCTGGCGACCGCTTGAATCACTATTATCCATCCAAAATCGACGTCCGGCGACAAGGTGTTGGTGAAACGAACCCTGCTCTGCCACTGAGCTACGGATGTGCGATTGCTCGCCCAACCCGGCGGGATTCGAACCCGCGTCCGGGGCATTTGAAGCCATGTAGTTTCACCGGCATTCGCCGGACGCCGTAGCGTGTCCTCATTCGATCTCAGCCAACCGATACAGAACCCACCTCGCTAGTGGTCGGTCATGCAAACGCGCGTCTCAATACTCGCCGGCGCGCCTTGGGCCCGGACTCGCGTCCGGGGTTCTGAAAAAACCTCCCAAGACTCGCTTCATAAAAAACGACACATGGCGACAAGGTTTTGGCGAAACAACCGCCTTTCGGCAGCCTGACGCTCTGCTTGAGCTACGCCGCGTCTGCACGCGGCCGCGGGACTCTCACCCGCAACCTTCAGGTTCCATGTAGTTCCACCGGGCATTCGCCATGTGTCGTTCACAACTCAAGTTCCAAACTCATGCCGTCTGATGCTGTCGCGGCGCAGGCCCCTTTT
>CAYXEY010000482.1:0-4664 GCA_964464105.1 uncultured Planctomycetaceae bacterium | reverse complement strand
ATTTTTGCGGATTGCAGGCACCGGGGAAACTCTGGCCCTGCAGCACATTCACGCAGCATACCGGGTCGGTCATGACACAAATGCCGCTCGGCAGGCAGCACCGCTGCACGGGTTGACAGGTTCCCGGCAGCGACATGCCTCCTTCGAGCGCACAGCACTGCGGGTCCAGATCGCGACAGGTGTCATTACCGATGCAGCAGCGTTGCGGCGGCGCGCAGGCGCCCGGGGCCGGAGTGCCACCCGCGCGGGTGCAGCATTCGGGATCGGTATCGATGCACGAACCATCACCCATGCAGCAGCGCCGCGGCGGGCTGCAACTGGTGCCGTCGCCGCGATAACCTCCGGGGCCGGCGAGGTCTTTGCAGGTGGATTCGGTCACTTCAATGCAGCCGCCATCGGGCAGACAGCATTTGCCCGTCGCCGCGTTGCACACCGGGCAGAAATCGCCCGGTGGACACGGAGGTTCGCCGCTGGGCGGTCGGCAGTCGATGACGGAGTAGGTGACGCAGCAGTTCTTGGTGCCGCACTTGCGCTGGAATCCAGCGCAAGTGTTGACGCAATTGAAACACGCCACAATGTCGCCAAGCCTTACGGGGCAATCATTACAGGGGCCATCGATGCACGTCACCTGGTAAATGCACATCTTCTGCACGGAGTGGGTCACGCTGACCACCGTGGCCGTGATAGTCGGTGGGTTGAATGTCAGCGGCACCGGCTGCTCCGAGGTGAGCGGCTGATTGGGCGGCAGCATCGTGTTGCCGGGTGAAAAGATGTTCAGCGGAATGTTGTTGGCCGCCGTGGCGTACTGCGGGTTTTGAATCTCCAGCGTAAAGAACACGTTGAGACGTACATCTCCGGAAAGGAATGTGCCTCCCGGACCCGCGATGACGTTTTCGATTGACCCAAACGAATGCAATTCACGATTCTGGTGGAGTCGTACTTCGCCCAACACGGGGTGTTCGCCCACGAGTTCAAGCAGGTGCATCTCCAGCGGCACCGGTTGACCCGTTACAAAGGGCGCGTCCGGGAAGCGAACGCGCGTGTCGCCTTCGCCGGCGTTGTTGAGACTGAGCGCGACCAGTCCGAGCGGTGGATTGTCGACTTGTAAGACGACTGTCGCCTGCGTATTGAATTCCATGTTCCGATAGCAGGGCGGCCCGCTCCCGGCCAGCAGCATGCCGACAAACGGCGGCAGATCCGCCGGCGTGACCGACCGGTCGTTATTCAAGTCACCGCATCCGCATCCCGCGCCGCCGCCTTCGATCATGCAATCGACCATCGGCGAAATGTCGGTGCCGTTAAGGGTTGAGTCGTTGTTCATGTCGCCGGGACAGGCGAGGCAGAGTGGCGTCGATACGGGACATGAGACCGCACCACCGCAGGTCACGCCGTCGCTGGTAATTGTCAATTCGAAAGTGCCGAAGGACGAGCCCCATCCGCTGACCGAAATGAAATAGGTCTTTCCGGGCTCGGAACAGAAAGCCACGCGCGATTTGCGATTCAACCCGCCGACGGAGCACTCCGGCGGCGAGCCGGCGGCGTCATCGTTTCCGCCGACGCAGGTGAGGTTGTCCCGCGGGCCGCAGAAGATCTCGACCTGTGTATCAAAGGTGGTGCCGGGGTTGCAGGTCGAGGCAGTCAGGGTGTGCCCGGTGCCGACGATGGAGTACCAAACGCTCAGGCCGGGGTTTGTAACGCCGGGTCCGCAGGCGAGAATTTCGTCTTCACGGGCCATGACGATATTGGCCGAGGCGGTCGCCGGCGGTTCGGGCAGCGGCGCCGCGGCAAACACGTAGTCATTGGTGATCGCGTTTGCGCAGGTAATCATGCCGCACGTCGTGTTGAACGACATGGTTCGGCCGTCCAGCCCGCCGCAGTGATCGAGTGACGTCGCCTGAAAACAGGTTCCATTGCCCGCGCAGCAGGCGCCTCCGCAACTGCTCGGCGTGCACAACACGCCGGCGCCGAGGAAGAACCCGCCTTGAGCCGAGCAGTCCGCAGCTGTCTGAGGCGTGCAACCGCCGGACGATTGGCAGCACGCGCCCGTGTTGCCGCCAATGGTGTTGCATGACACTGTGACAGCGCCGGAGCCAAAGCTCGTGGCCGAAAAACCACCAATGCGGATCTTGTAGCATTGGCCCGCTATGACGGGCGCGGTCGCGGTGGAGGTGTTGCTCGAGCATCCCGCGGTGTCATCGTCGCAGCCGATCTGCTGGAGCGGCGTCAACGGACAGGCGCAGGAGTTGTAGATGGCGATGACTGTGTCGAAATTGGCCGTGCCGCAGGTGGAGACGGTTAGGGTGCCCGTGCAACTGGCGATGTAGTTGAACCAGACGTCGTTGAACGCCTGTGTGGCGGTGTCGCAGCCGGGTTGAAGCGGCGGTCCGTCCGTGGTTGCTCCTACGGTCGAAAACGATTGAGTTCCATCGTTGATGGGAAAGGCCTGCTGGCAGACGTTGTTGGGCTGGCCGGGGCCATGGGGCACAGGCGCGTCATCCGCTTGCGTGTCTTTTCGCGTGATGGCGAGCTTGGCCTCTTCAGCGCGACGAACCTCGTCTTCAGTCCGCGCGCGCGTTGCCGGCGTCTCGGGAATGGGATTCGATGGACGGGGGTCGTCGGCTCGCGCCGAGGCGACACCGCCCGCAGAGAGAACCTGCGGCAGCATGATCGCCTTGCAATAAACCAGGGTGAGACTCGCGACCACGATACAGGCAGCCGTCATAATTCGACGCATGACGCAGTCCTCCGCCGTCCGCACAGTTTGTCTTCGATCGCAGTGGCATTCGCTCGCGACGTAAGTCTCAATGTGAGCGAACGCAAATAGCGCGTACGTGACTGGCCCTGACTGAATGCAACTGGCCGAAACCGGCGTACCAACACCGGACGGCAGCCGGACCGCGGAAAGAAAGGGGAGCTTGAACGAATTGATTGTCGGGCAGCGGTCCGGCGCGGCCGACACGCTTACATCACGCTACCGCTAAGGACGTTCGAATACAAGATTCGGCTACTCGGTTTTCGGGACATATTCGGCGTTCTGCTGGCATGAAACGTGCTGGCAATGCGGTCCCGCCACCCCAATGAGATTCGTTGTCCATACAGGTGAGCCGACGTACACTTTTGCCGGCCCTCTGGCCGCGAGCGCGGAGGGCCCACACGTCTTCGATCAATAGAGGAGTGAACCGTGCCCTCCGTCCGACCGTTGATACGGCTGATTCTCCTTGTCTTGGTCCCAGTCATTCTCCTTTCCGTTGCCGGTACGGCGATTGCTCATCCCGGATCGGGAATTGCTCTTGATCGAGCCGGAAGCGTGTATTTCGTCGACTCCGGTTCGGGGCTGTGGAAGATCGATACGGCGGGAAGGGTCTCCAAGTTGCATGGTCCGGCCTATCACTGGATGGCTCTGGACCCGGCGAATGGGCTCGCCAAAACGCGACTCCCCAGGGAACGGAGTACAGACATGGTGGCGGCGGGGGCCAACCCCACCGCGTTACTGGCCAGCGATTATCCGATCGTGGTGGGGCATGACGGCAATCTGTACTACCCCCTGTATGAGGCCGACAAGCCGCTTCGCTTGATGAAAATGACGCCTGCGGGAGTGGCTACATTGGTCGGGGAAATACCGGCGTCAAAGAGTGGACCGCTGCGGTGGATCAACGGCCTCGCGGTCGGACCGGACGGCATGCTGTACTACACCGAGGATGACACGGTCTGGCGGATGACATCGAAGGGGCAGGCATCGGTTGTCGCGACCGTCTCGGTTCCGAGCGGGGCGACGCTGACTCCGGGGCACACCGACGCGATGGGGCCGATGCTCCGCGGACTCGCAGTCGACAGCAAGGGCGTCATTTACGCGGCGGCGGCAGCCGATGGCCGCGTGGTGAAGATCACGCGCGATGGCAAGATCGAGACCGTGCTCCAGACGCAATCGCCCTGGGCGCCGACCGCCGTCGCCACGCATGGCGCGGATGTTTATGTGCTCGAATACCAGCACACGCCCGGCGATGACCGGCGGCAATGGCTGCCGCGCGTTCGCAAGGTCACGCCAGATGGCAAGTCCACGATCATCGCGACAATCGAGCAGATGACCGGCGCGCGGTGATTGCAGTAAACGCACGCCACAATGAACCGCCGCGTGGCAAGTCAGACTGTTTCAGAGGGACTGATTCCCGCGCGCCAAAAACGCAACCCAATAGTTGCATTTTAATAATTGCGGCGGTAATATGCAACCAGGAGGTAGCATATGAGCACATCCACGGATCGCATTGAACGCGAGATTCTGCTGAAGGCGCCGCAGGCGCGGGTCTGGCGGGCTCTGACTGACGCGGAGGAATTCGGCAAATGGTTCGGAGTCGCGTTGCCAGGGCAGACCTTCAAGGCCGGCAGCCGATTGACCGGCAAGGTCCTTTATCCCGGCTATGAGCACGTCGTGTTCGACATTGATATTGAACGAATTGAGCCGCCGCGATATCTGTCGTGGCGCTGGCATCCCGCCGCCGTGGGGAAGGGCGTTAATTACTCGAAGGAGAAGCGGACGCTTGTCGAATTTGAATTGACCGAAGCGGCAGGGGGCACGCGGCTGCGGATTGTCGAATCCGGCTTCGACGGCGTGCCGGCGGCGCGGCGGGCCGAGGCCTTCCGCATGAACAGCGGCGGTTGGGATGCAC
>CAYXEY010000481.1:0-4666 GCA_964464105.1 uncultured Planctomycetaceae bacterium | reverse complement strand
ACCTTGGATCGGCAGAAAAACTGGGTTTTCTACAGAGCAGGACATTCTACTTTTTCGATGAAAAATAGACAAGGAGTTAAGGGTGTCAGGATGAATTATCTACGTCACACAATTCTTCCTGACACCGTTTCTCTGACACGTTTCTCTACCCCCCCCAATGAACATGCCCCTCCTGCTCCGTCTGTAACGATACGCGCGGACGTTCGGTGCCGTTGCGATCGATTCCTCGTTCCAATTTACGGGTCAGGGCTTCAAGTTCTGTTTCCCGCCGCTCGAACCATTGCCGCGATTCCGGATCGCAGCGCTTCAGACAGCGTGGGCCACGACTCCAAGATCGCGGCCAGGTCAGGGTCGGAAACGGTGTTGCGCGGCATATCTGCTGGGGTAACTGCGGGGGTCGCTGGCGTGTCGGTCGTAAGTGCCGTATCGTCCGCAGCTTGTGGAATGCCGCAGCGGTTTTGTAAACCGCAGGTCACCGGTCCGAGTCCGGTCGGCGGCTGTTTTGATGGGTGTCGTTAATCTTGGACTACGCTTGTTTTCGCCTGGTCCGGCGCATCAACCACATCCCCGTCAGCAGGGCAGACGAAGCCATGACCAGGCCCATTCCGCAGGGATTGGCCCCGGATGCAGCAGGTGTCTTGATTTGATCGGCGAGTTGAGGCACTCCCGATTGGGCAGTCGCCCCATTGTCAATACTCTCGACGGGATCGGGCGGGGCCTGGTCATCCGAAACGGGATCGCTGGGATCTACGACCGGATCGATCGGTGACGGATCGGGAGTTGGGGCTGGCGGGGGCGTCGGCGCGGGGACGATGAAGTTGCAGCCGGACATGGCGGCGATGTGATAGGCGGGACCGTTCCCCGCCATGGTAAAACCGCCTCCGATGAAGAGCCTGGGCGAACTACCACCATTAAATACAGCCAGGGTGACGGGATCCTGATCGGTGCCGATTTCGGCGAATTGCCAGGAGACACCATCCCACTTTCCAAGCCGGCGCGGATATGCCTGGCCGCCGATTGCGTAACCCGCGACGTATAATGCCGGCCCGTTGCCGTCGTCGAATACCTCCATTGACATCACAATCCCGGCACGGAATCCATCGCCGACCGGGGACCAGGTCGAGCCATTCCAACGGGCAATGCCTACGGCCTCGATTTGGTTGGCTTCCCAGAATTGACCACCTACGTAAAGCGCCGGACCGCTGCCGTCATCGAATACGGCGAGCGAATAAACGCGTTGATTAACACCTGTCTGCATGGTCGACCATGCGGCGCCATCCCATTTTGCAATATTCCGGGCGGCCAGACCTCCCGCTGCGGCGAAATTGCCTCCTGCATAAAGTGCGGGTCCGTTGCCATCGTCAAAAACGGCGAGGGCCTCGACACCGCATTCCGTTCCGCCACAGAGGCCGGTTCCCAACTCTGACCAAGCGTTGCCATTGAGTTTTGCGATTCCATTCAGTTGCACGCCAGCGCTCGTCCTGAATCTGCCCCCGGCGTACAGCGCCGAGCCGGTCCCGTCGTCAAATCCGACCAGATCATTAATGGGGTCCCCTAATCCGGCGGCAACTGTCGTAAAGGAATTACCATCCCACTTTGCTACGCCGTTACTCGACAAAGCCGGAGGTGAATAAATTGCTGCAAACAAATGAGGGCCGCTGCCGTCGTCAACTACTTCAAGTACGCCCGAGGCAGTGGCGCTGACATTCAGGGCAGTCCACGCAAATCCATCCCATTTAGCCAGGCCTTTTGCACTGACGCCGCCCGCTGTCTTGAATCCGCCTGAGGCAAAGAGAGCGGGACCGGAACCATCGTCGAATGGAATCAATCGCTCAATGGGGCCGTCAGTCCCGCCTTCTCCGCCCAATGCACTCCATTCGCTGCCGTTCCAAACGCCGACCGATCTCACCGCGTGATTGTCTAACATGCCGAAGAGACCGCTCGCGCACAGCCGGTTGCTGACTCCATCGTCATAGGCGACAAGGGATCGCACTTCGGCATCCGCGCCACCGGCTACGCCGCTCCATGCGGTGCCGTTCCATTTCGCAATTCGATTAATGGCGACCCCATTCACCTGGGTGAACGCGCCGCCCGCATAGAGCGCCGTGCCATTTCCGTCGTCATACTCTCTCAACGCATAGACCGCGTCACTCATACCGGTTCCGACCGCAGACCACGCCGTTCCGTTCCACTGTGCAATCCGGTTCGCTGCGCCGCCTCCAGCCGTGGTGAAAGTGCCTCCGGCATATAGCGTTCCTGCACTCGCCCGCAGGGACCAAACCGTGTCGTTCATGCCTCCCGCCATTCCGGACCAGTTCGTGCCATTCCAGCGAGCCATCCGCTGGACCGCCGACCCGCCTGCGGAGACAAAATCGCCTCCCGCATACAGGGCGGATCCGCTGCCATCGTTGAAAACCTCAAGCGAGCGAATGATCCCGCTGGTACCGGTGCCCAACGGTGACCAAGATATGCCATTCCATTTCGCAACACGATTCGCCGCGCCGCCTCCCGCGGACGTGAATGCACCACCGGCATAAAGCGCCGGACCGGTGCCGTCATCGAAGACAGTCAGAGCCCAGACCGTTCCACTGACGCCAGCGCCGACCGCTGACCATCCCGCGCCATCATACTTAGCGATGTGATTCGGAGGCACGCCGACGAACGTGAAGTCGCCACCGGCATAGAGCGCCGGACCGGTCCCGTCGTCAAATACCGCCAACGCTCGCACTGTGCCGCTCGGTCCCGTTCCGAGCGGCTGCCAGGACGACCCATTCCATTTCGTGACGCTATAGACCGTTATGCCCGAGTTGGACACGAAGGCGCCGGCAGCGTATAGGGCCGGCCCATTTCCGTCGTCATAGACGGCCATCGCCCACGCCGGTCCGCTCAGGGGGCCCTCGGGGTTACCAAAGCCGGAGACCCATTGGGGCGTGCAATCGGCGCGGACCGTGGCGTGCCACGAGGGCACGCAAACGGCGATGCCTGCGATTGCTGCTGTGACGAGCCATACTGTGTTGGTGAACTTCGACATGTTCGATGCCTCCTGTTGGCCGCCGAATGTTATTCGATTCAGTTGGCGGTGCGAGCCGTCAATAGGAATATCGACAAGGGCAAACTATAACGCGCTGTGGCTGCGTTAGGAATCTCCCTTGGTTCGCCGTCACCTCCGTCCCAAGTCTCTTAACAGAGTGCTGATTTAAGGGCAGACCGATCCCTGGGTGCGGACCAGGCACCTTACAACAGCGGATTATTACAAATGCCCAAGAGTCGGGGGGCGGGTTTGAATGGGGACGAGCCCGACATACGGGAGTATTCGCATATTAGAACGCACGAGATCACAAGCATCAGGTGTGCGCAGTTCAGCACCTGTCGCTCTCGCTCCAGGCCGAAGTCAATATCGCGAATATGGCGGATGTTGCGTGTCGCCTGTTACGCCTTCATCGACTCAATCAATATGTCTGCGATCTCCGGCCGGGTAAACTCCATCGGCGGGCGCTCGCCTTTGACCAGCATGTCGCGGACCTTGGTGCCCGATAGGAAGACGTGATCGGTCTTGGCGTCGTGCGGACAGGTCTTGGCGCTCACCATGCCGGCGCATTTGTTGCACCACACGGTGTGCTCGAACTTGACCGGGATGATGCCAAGGCCGCGCTCCACCGAGAGGTCGATCTCGTCGAAAATCTTCTGGGCGTCGTAGGTGCCGTAGTAGTTGCCAACGCCGGCGTGGTCGCGTCCGACGATGAAGTGAGTGCAGCCGTAGTTGCGGCGAACGATGGCGTGCAGGATGGCCTCGCGCGGGCCTGCGTAGCGCATGGCCGCGGGCATGACGCTGAGCATGGTGCGGCTCTTGTTGTAGTAGCCTTCAAGCAGACTCTTGTAGCATTTCATGCGAACATCGGGCGGGATGTCGCCGGCCTGGGTCTGGCCCACGAGCGGGTGGATGAGCAGGCCATCGCACATTTCGAGGGCGCACTTGGTGAGATACTCGTGTGCCCGATGGATGGGGTTGCGGGTCTGGAAGGCGACGACGGTCGACCAGCCGCGCTCCTCGAAAGCGGCGCGGGTCTGGGCCGGGGTCAGGCGGTGGTCGATGAAGTCGGGCGTATAATTCGGGCTGAGCACGTCAATCGGCCCGGCCAGGCAGACGTCGCCCTGGCTCTTGGTGACCTTCACGCCGGGGTGGGCGTCATCGGTGGTGCGGTAGACCTTCTCGCACTCCAGTGTCTTATCGTGCGGATACTTTTCTTCGAGCGTCAAAATGGCCAGCGGGCGGTCTGAGTCGTCGGTTAGACAGATGCGCTGTCCAACCTTGAAGGCGTCGGCGGTCTTGGCATCAGTTGAGCAGGTGATGGGAATCGACCATGGCAGGCCGCTCACGGCGAGCTTCATGTTCTCGCATACGCTGGTGAAATCCTTCGACCCCATGAAGCCGGTCAGCGGCGAAAGGGCGCCGATGGCGATCATCTCAACGTCGCATTGCTCGCGCTCGGGCAACCGCAGGCGGGGCAGCTTCTCGGCCTCGGCGCGAACGGCGGCCAGCCTGGCCTCGGGTACGATTCGATCAACGAGTTTTCCGCCGAGGGGGGAGATAGTAGGCATGTACGGTTGCTCCTTTTCCGTCCAGTGAGTTTCAAAAGGGTATGCTAAGGCGTGCGAATAATGGGTA
>CAYXEY010000480.1:0-4682 GCA_964464105.1 uncultured Planctomycetaceae bacterium | reverse complement strand
CCCTGTCCGCGGGCGTCGCAGGTGAGATTCTCGGCGCGAAGTTGACAATCTTCGCCCAATCCGTAGACGACCACGCCGCGCGCCTTCAGTTCCTCCGGCGAGGCATGGTGTGCGGCGTTTTCGCTCATGGCCACGAAGCCGTGATCGCGCAGGCAGCTGAGCAATGAAAGCTCTTCCTTCGCCACGTTCTCCACGCTGCCGAAGAATTCGAGATGTTCCTCGCCAATGCTGGTGATAACCGCGATGTTGGGCCGCACGATTCGCCCCAGCGATCGAATCTCGCCGGGATGGTTTGTGCCGATCTCAACTACGACGAACTCGTCAGACGCCTCGGCGGACAAGAGCGTCAGCGGCACGCCGATGGCGTTGTTGAAGCTGGCGGCCGCGCCCCGTCCGCGACGACGCGTCGAAAGCACGGTGGTGAGAATGTCCTTGGTTGTCGTCTTGCCGTTGCTGCCGGCGACCGCAATTACCTGTGCTGCAAGTTGCTTGCGATACCACGCGGCCAGGCGGCCCAGCGACTCCGTCGTATCCGCGACGACAATGATGCGACCATCGCGATGCAGGTTCGCGGGCAATTTGGACGTGTCGGCGCACACGGCCGCGACCGCGCCATCGGCCAGGGCCTGCGACACGTAGTCATGACCATCATGCTGCTCGCCGCGAATGGCAAAGAAAATCGATCGATCCGGGAGCTTTCGCGAATCGATGCAGACGTTCGCCACGGCCCCGCCGGGCGGTTGCCCCATCGGACGTCCGCTGATTGCGGCGATGATTTCGTCAATTCCCAGCAGCTTCATGCCCTATTGCCCCATCCGTGCAGCGACGGCCGCCGTCGCGACTTCCACGTCGTCGAAATGTGTCTTGGTTGTGCCGATGATCTGATAGTCTTCGTGTCCCTTGCCGGCGATGATCAGCGTGTCGCCGGGCTGCAAGCTTGAGACGGCCTTCGCGATGGCCTTGGCGCGATCCGGCTCGGTCTGCCCCCGTGATTTGCCATCCTGGGAAACGCCCGCCTCAATCTCGCGAATGATCGCCAGCGGATCCTCGGTTCGCGGGTTGTCGCTGGTGATGATGAAACGATCGGCGCATTCTGTCACAGCGCGGGCCATCTTCGGTCGCTTCGAACGATCGCGATCGCCGCCGCAGCCGAAGACACACCAGAGCTTTCCGCTGGTCAGCGGCCGGGCAGCGCCGAGCACGTTTCGCAAGGCGTCGTCGGTGTGGGCGTAATCGACAAAAATCTCAAATCCGGCGCCGCGAGTATCAACGCGCTGCAGACGACCCGGCACATGCCGCATGTCTGCAACACCTCGAACGATCACTTCGTCCTCAACGCCAACGACAATCCCGACTCCGACAGCCGCAAGCACGTTGTAAACATTGTGACGCCCGATGAGAGGCGTTGATATCTCCAGAGGCGGACGCTGCCTGCGATGAAGACGCATCCGCGTGCCGCCGATGGATTCGTCGAGTATTTCGGCCCGCAAGTCGGCCTTCGGACCGAGGCCGTATCGCATGACATGAGCCGACGACTTTTCGACCATGCGGTCCACGGCCGGATCATCGGCGTTCACAATGGCCCAGGCGGATGGATCGAGTTCGTCGAAGAGCCGCCGTTTGGCTAGGAGGTAATTATCAAGCGTTCCGTGATAGTCCAGGTGGTCCTGAGTAAGATTCGTGAAGACGGCAACCGTAAAGCACACACCATCGCATCGCCGCTGATCCAGGCTGTGCGACGAGACCTCCATCACTGCGAAACGCGCCCCGTGTTGATGCGATTCCACCAAGTGTTTGGTAAGTGTGACGCAGTCCGGCGTGGTCAGTTCGGCGCTCAATTTGCGGCCGACCAGGTCGTATTCGATGGTGCCCAACAGGCCGGACTTGAACCCATCGGCGGCAAGCACCGAGCGCACCAGGTATGCAGTCGTGCTCTTTCCGTTGGTGCCCGTCAGACCAATTGCGATCATCTCGCCAACAGTCTGCAGACGCTCAAGCCCAAAGAAGACCGCCGAAAGCCGGGCCAGCGCCACCCGCGCATCGGCCACGCAATAGACACGTTTGCCCTGCGTCTGCTCCGGCGTGGACTCGCAGATCACGGCGGCAGCGCCGCGCGAAAGGGCATCTGCGATGAAGCGACTTCCATCGGTCTTCGTGCCCGCCAGGGCAACGAAAAGCGCGCCCGGCGTAACCCGGCGAGAATCACTACAAACATCTTTTATTTGAACATCGTCGCCGCCGGCTTCAATGCCCAGCGCCTTCCGAAGCAGATTGGAGAGTGAGTGCGAATCCGTCCGCGCCGCGGCCTGCATGAGAATCCCTTCCAGATGGACCGACGGCATTCTATCGCGACGTCGTGCGGTGAAAAGTGAAAATCGCGGCTGATTTGCAGGCCGAATGTCGCTTTATCTACGCCCCCGCCGGGAAGTGGTTCAATCGTTGACCGGCACGGCGGAGAGTGCCGTCACCTGCGGCGCCAGCATCTTTTCGGCGGGAATCTGCAGATAAGCCATGGCATGGGCGAGAATCTCGCGAGCAGCCGGGGCCGCCACGACGCCGCCGTAATACCCCTTCGCGCGATTGGGCTTGCGAATCGCGACAAAGATGACAAGCTGTGGGTCGTTCATCGGAGCCGCCCCGACAAACGAGCCGACATAGGCGTTCTTTTCGTAGCCTCCGCCGCCCTTCTTGGCGATCTGGGCCGTGCCCGTCTTGCCGAAGACCTGGTGCGACGACAGCGCCGCCGCCGTCGCAGTTCCGCGACGCACCACGCTGGCCAATATGTCTCGTTTCATCATGTCGGCGACTTCTTCGGGCAAGATCCGCCCGATGGCTGGTGGATCTGAGAAATCACTCAGCACGCGGCCATCCGCGGCCAGCACGGCTCGAATCACGTGCGGCTGAACCAGGATGCCGCCATTGGCGAAGCAGGCGAACGCCCGCGCCATTTGCAACGGCGTGACACCAATCTCCTGACCCATCGGGATGCTGGTCACCGAAAAGTCATTCCACACCGAGAATGGCCGTACGATGCCGGGATCTTCGCCAAGCAGATCAATACCAGTGCGTTGACCAAAGCCAAACGCAGTCACGTGATCGAACAGGCGGCGAGCCCCCATTCGCTTGCCGATCTTGGCCATGCCGATGTTGCTGGACTTGACCACGACGTCTTCAAGGCTGAGCAGACCATATGGATGGTGATCGTGCAGCAGGCGCTTGCCATCGCGCCAAAGTCCTCTCTCGCAATCAAAACTGTCGGCCATGGAGACTGTCTTGTCCGCCAGGGCGCCAGCCACGATGAACGGCTTGAAGGTGCTGCCGGGCTCGACGGGGTCAGTGATGGCCCGATTGCGATAACGCTCCGGACCGTAGTCGCCGTAGTTGTTGGGATCGAACCCGGGCGAATTCACCATCGCAAGAATCGCGCCGCTCTTGGCGTGCATGACGATGGCGATGCCGCTTTCGGCCTCATACTTTTTGACGGCCGCGTCGATCTCGCGCTCGGCTGCGATTTGAATCTCTGAATCGATGGTCAGCACGATGTGCAGACCATCGCGCGCCGGTCGGTAACCGCCATCGGCCAGCCAGAAGGCCTTGCGTCCGGCATCGCGAATGATTGTCTTGACGCCATTCGCGCCGGACAGCCACTCATCGCATTGATGTTCGAGTCCGCTCACGCCGACGCCGTCAGGCGACACGAAGCCGATGATCGAACCGGCCACGCTGTTCATGGGATAAGTGCGCGCGGGCTCATCGAAGATGCCCAGGCCATACACGCCGGCGGAGCGAATTCGCTCGGCCTGCTCGTCGGTCACGCCGCGGCGCAATACGAAGAAGCGCCGATCGCCGGCCGAGATCAAGTCATTGTTCAGCTCCCGGGCATCGGCGCCGAGAATGGCCGCCACCTGCTCCGACGCGGCGCGTTTATCGGGGATGATCTTGGGATCTGCAAAGACACTCTGCCGCAGAATGGTGCCGGCGATGATCCGGCCCTGGGAATCAACGACCAGTCCCCGGCGAGCCTTCAGCGGAACGACTGACTTCTGCTGCCGCTCGGCGCGGGCCAGGAGCATCTGCCCGTTCTTCGCATTGATATAAACGAGGCGACCCACGAGCGCGGTCAGGGCGACCATCACCGTGCCGATGACGATCTTCCCGGCTCGATTGCCTGCCAGCTTCCCCACGACTCAAGTCCTTCTGCAACTCTGTGAGACGATTGCACAGGCAATCGATCTCTCCTGGCCGCTTTCGCAGCCATTCCTCGTTTGTCTAATCGCGCGGCCGTTCGAGCTTGGGCTTCTTGGCCTTCTCATCCTTGGTTGGGGGCACGACCGACAGCCCCAGGGCCTGCGCCCGCTGACGGATTTCATCGGGGCCGCGAAGCCTGGCGAGTTCCATTTCCTGGGCCCACAAACGGTGCTGCAATTCGACTTCCGTCTCATGCAGCCGCTGCACGCGGTTGGCCGCCTTGGCCGATTCCGCCCTGACCGCGACCACGGCAACGCCCACGGTCGCCAACATCGCCAGCACCACGAGTCCCCGAGCAACCGTCATTCAATTCGGTTCCTTAGTCGGCGCCTGGGGTGGTTCGACCCGTGGTGATGCTGCTGTTCATCGATGGATCTTCGGGCACCGGCAGCCGGAGCTTTGTGCCCGGCTTCAAGGTGTGCTGACTCGTAAGC
>CAYXEY010000479.1:3718-4693 GCA_964464105.1 uncultured Planctomycetaceae bacterium | reverse complement strand
CGCCGCCCCATGTCGCCGATGCTCGCATCAGAGGAGATGGTTGGTTGGTAATCGACACAGTCTCCACCACCACTACCTCCAGTCCCAACCCTTATCGGTTGGGATTTTTTTCACCCGGAACGCCAGCACTGGCGCCATTCTCCGGTTTTCTCTGTTGAGTGCCGCCCGGCCGGCACCCCCGCTTTCCGGGCCAAACCGCCCAGTTTTTTCTCTCTGTTCTCTGTTCCTCTGTTGACTGTCACGACCCCGGGTCTAGGACTAGCGCGGGTTTGCGGGCGATGGGTTGGGGTTTTGAATTGGTCGGCACAAGTGACCGACGATGGAAAATCCTCACACACTCCAGCGCACTGGCAGCGCCCCTATATGCACAACCGCGACGGCGATGGCGCTGCGTATGGCTCCGTTGCCATCGACCCCGGCCATTGACCTGCGCCTTGGCGATTCCCGCTCTGACGGCCAATAGCGGATGATAAGAACAGAAAAAGGAGAAGTTCGAAGACGCGTATTGGCCAAAATACGGAATCCACATATGTCATCAACCGACCTCAAGGCCGAATTACAAAAGTTTCTTCCTAAGCTAACTCTGCGAGCGTGGGAAGACGTTGCTTTACTTCTTGCATTTACATCTCAATACAACGGGCACGATTGGCTATTTCGTGGTTCGCGTAGCGAGATGTATTCGCTCACCCCCAAAATCGGCCGGGATGAACGAAAGATCAAAGCCGCCGGGCGCCTGCCATATTCATTTGAAGATGAGGTTGGAGTGCTCAACGCTTTCAGGCTGCGAGCGCGAGCGTATGTCACAGATATGCCTCGGAGCGACTTGGAGTGGCTCGCGTTAGCACAGCATCACGGGGCGCCGACTCGCCTTTTGGATTGGACTGAAGCATTGTTGCCGGCGCTCTGGTTTGCTGCCGAGACGTGCACCGAGTATGAAAAGAAAACCACCGAAAAGTCCTTCTCTCGTGTCTTCCG
>CAYXEY010000479.1:0-3708 GCA_964464105.1 uncultured Planctomycetaceae bacterium | reverse complement strand
AATGGCGGCCTTTGGTGTGTGTGGGATATTCCTCCGGCATCGAAAACGGACGTTGAGAATCCATTTGATGTGCAGAGAGTAGGGTCATATCGCCCCGCGCACTTTGACCGAAGGATCTCGGCGCAGCAGAGCGTGTTTACATTGCAGCCATCACCAACGGAACCGCTCGAGCTCCAGAACCATTTCAAGTTCACAGTAGCGCACAAATTCAAGTTCGAGCTGCGCAAGAGACTGGACGCGGCGGGCGTGAGTCGGCGAACTCTTTTCCCTGACTTGGCGGGGCTTGGTGAAGACCTAGCTTGGCGGTACAAGAATAATTGGTTGGCTGCGTACCGCGAGCAGGGACGCGATGGATCGACTTAGAGGCGGAGCAGCCTAGGTAAAGCTTGCGCGGATGTCCGCCTTGGGTCGGTCTTTCACCGCAGTTAGGGCTTCAGAACGGCCAGGAGCGGACATGACCTCGCGTACTCGCAACCTAGCCGAATCATTGCCGTGTGAAGGTCGCTCGTGAGGCGGGCGCGCGCACCACGCTAGCGAGGCTCAACGCCCAAGCGGGTAGTGGGACAACGTTGGGGGCAAGCTATCCTTTCGCCCATCGCTCGCAAACATGCCCCATGAAGAATGAACTAGACCTCGAAGCGAAAAAGCTATACACGCGGCTCTTTATGTCGCGCCGCGATTTGGGGATGGCAGCTACGTTCGGCAAGCACATTCTCAAGAAAGGGTGGAACAAGGGCCCTTGGGCTCGCGGAACGATCTATGAGCAACAAGCCGCGTTCATCGCCGCCCTAGTAGTTTTTTGCGCGCGACCGTTCACGCAAATCAGGGGTTTGCCGCGCGTGCCAAACGGCCTATTGCAATACGATGCAGATGAACAGGCCTTGCACGCTCGCATCTTGACCTTGCGCCATCAGGTGTACGCACACACCGATATCTCTGGGCATTGGGTTGAGCCGTTTGATCTCATGGGCAGCCCCGCGCTCCAAATCACCGAACAACAGCTCCGCATTCCGCACGGCGAAATCAAGAAACTTCTCGGCATGATTGAAAAGGTATTGAAAGCACTAGCGGAAAGAATGGATGAAATCTACGGGGCGCACAGGTTCCCGCCCTTTCCTCGCTTTTCGCGCGGCGACGGCTGACGCGGACCCCGCCAGCCGCCGGAGGCCTTGAGGAGGAAGATGGATGCAAGCTATCCTCGCGCTAAATGCTTAACAACCCGCCTCCGGGACTCCGAGAGTGAGCGAGCTGATAATCCGCGTTTTCGACGTGGAGCACGGCGCGTGCACCATCATGATGGCTCCCGGTGGCGGGAGAATCGCCATGATAGATAGCGGCGACAACTCCACTACGAGGTGGCGTCCGAGCACATACATACGCGACGTACTGGAGCGGACGGAGCTTGACTATCTATTCGTGACAAATGCCGATCAGGACCACTTGAGTGATCTGGAGGGCCTGTGGCAAGAGGGCGTGAACGTTCGGACCCTCATTCGGAACCCATCCATCACCCCGCAACAGCTTCGCAAGATCAAGGAGGAACAGGGCGAGTGCACCAATGATGTGGAGCGGTTCCTAGGAATTCATGCGTCATATGTTGAGCCCGTGCCAGTTCCGTTTGAGGCGGGTATGGGCGGCGTATCCGCGTCGTGGTTTTGGTGCAAGTACCCGTACTTTACGGATACCAACAATCTCAGCCTCGTGGTGTTCATCAAGTTCGGCGCATTCAAGATGCTGTTTCCCGGTGATCTAGAAAAACCCGGCTGGCTTGCACTCGCGCGCAACCCCGGTTTCCGGGCCGAGCTACAAGGCACCACCATCATGATGGCCTCGCACCACGGGCGTGAAACCGGATTTAGTGAGGAGATTTTCCGGCACTTCACTCCGCACGCCGTGGTGATATCTGATAAGCCAATTGCGCACGAGACACAAAAAACCGTTCCCGACTATCGCGGGGTAGTGCAGGAGTCTGGCGTCAAGGTGGTGAATCACCCGACACGGCGGCATGTTCTAACCACGCGGCGTGATGGCGATATCGTTTTCATGGTGCAAGCCAACGGCGATTACCTCATCACCACGCCGGGCTAACGGAACATGGCCGCGCAACGCTCAATAAAGGCAGCCAACACCCTTTGGATTTGGAGTGTTGTCGCCGTTGATGCATTGGTGTGCGTGCTCGTTGCCGAGCCGGCGATAGTCACGGACTTTCAACTATCAAAGGCTCTCGCGCTTCGCGCTTTGGTAATCGGGGCCGCGCCTGTCCTCGTGCTAATGCTGACTTCTCTCCTAAGCGCCGACGCGAAGGCCGTACTTGTTTATTGGCGACTCTCGGAGGTCTTGCCGGGACACCGAGCATTCTCTGTTCACGCCCCTAAGGACACCCGCATAGACCTTAAGAGACTGCGTAAGCATGTTGGCCCTTTTCCGGACAACGCGAATGAACAAGACAAACTCTGGTTTCGCCTCTACAGCATGGTGGGTACGGAAATTACTGTTGTGGAGCCTCACAAGCTTTACTTGCTGTTCCGCGATATTGCGGCGTTAAGCCTCATCCTGATTCCCGTGGCACTCTTGGCGATGTGGTTAAGCGAGTCCATCAACATCGGAAAGGCGGCGGCGGTCGTGACACTGTTCGCCATTCAGTATCTGGCATCCGCCCTTGCCGCACGGAACAACGGATTTCGACTTATTACGAGTGTCCTATCGCTGCACTCCGTGAAAAAGCGAACCGCGAGCGAACGCCGTCCGCCCGCCAAGAAACGCACTAAGGGAACCTAGCTTGTGCGGTCGCCGCCGGTTGGCGGTGAACTGGCCTACTTCGCCGGAAACGTAGCGATCAAACCAGCGGCCCCGCCGTGTGAGGGCAACGGTCGACAACGATAGAGCTTGAGAACCTGATGGCTGCTTCGGGTCGGTCTTTCCCGCAGTTAGGGCTTCAGAACGGCCAGAGGCGGACGTCGATCAAACCAAGCCCCCGAGAAATTTCGAACCCGCCCACTCGGCCAGATTCTGTCTTTCGTTCATTTATGATTGAGCAGTACTTACTTCTATTCGACTCAATGACCCACAGTTCTACCGACTTATCAGAGGATGAATTCAACCGACTGGACAATGAGCGCCAGAGAGTCCTCGCGAACATTGAGGCCCGGAAGGGGCTCATTGCAAAGGCGCGCTCTGCCGTAGCGGCGGCGAGCGAGGGACCTGCGTCCCAAGAGCGAGACGATCGCCTCGCGCGACTGACGCAGCGCCGCGACCTCCTTATTGAGGAGATGGGTCAATGGCAGCGCCGCTTGCTGGGCTTGGAGGCAACTCTTGCCCCGGCTCGGGCCGCAGCGGGCGCGCACCCGCCCATCACGTGCGAGGCGGAGTTCCGGGCCCTCATGGAGGTCGTTGATGCCGATCTGTCTGCACGCGGCGTCCCTATACCGGCGCGACAACTTGAGGCCTCGGCAGAGGTGGCAAGGCGAATGCGCATGGGAATCCTGGGCGGGCCGCTGTCTGATGGGCCGCCGGATCCAGACGATTACGCAAGCGCGAGTCTATCGAAGCGAATACGCGACTGGACCCAGGCGCGCTACGGCGACAAGCTGAAGGTTGACTTCTCTATCGGCGCGACCGTGGTGATGGTGCGCGGCGACGTCTGGCTCGTATCGGTGCCCCTCATCTATGGCTCGATGCGTATCGTCTTCGATCGGGACTTCACCGTCT
>CAYXEY010000478.1:2116-4695 GCA_964464105.1 uncultured Planctomycetaceae bacterium | reverse complement strand
ATCACCAATATTCTGCGTATATGTTGATTCTATTCAGTCTATATGAGAGACTCACTTCCAAATGAAGTCGCACAGACGTCAAAAGTTCGTGGAACTTGCGACCAAGAGGGTGAACCGTGCCATCAAGGACCTGCGCTTGATTGGCAACTTGTCCAACAAGTCGGGCTACCAGTTCGACGAGGAGGATGTGCGAAAGATCGTGCGAGCCTTGCAAAAGGAGATCGATTCGATCAAGGCGCGGTTCGGCGGGCCCGGGGACTCCGGTCACAACGAGTTCACTTTGTGAGAGACGAGAGATGGAACTTGCATTCCGAGAAATACGGGCGGATGAGGTTGAGAAGGAAGTAACCCAGCGCGATCAGTTCAATTCCGATGAAGTCGAGCTGATCGAGGCATTGGTCCGGGAAGCACACCAAAACTCCCTCGATGCGCGGGCCGGAACGCCAGCCGAGCCAGTAAAGACACGTATCGCATTCCACACACCATCCGAGGAGGACCGCGAGTTCCTCGTGAAAGTCTTCGCCGGACTGGAAGCGCACCTGCGCAACTGCGGGATCTATCCAACGCCGCTGGATTTCGGGTCCCCCCGCTTCCTTGTCATTGAGGACTTCAACACGACCGGCCTGAGAGGTTCATGGAGCAAGAAGGATGACCAGCCATTCAGCGACTTCTGGCGCCGTGTCGGAAAGTCGCACAAGGGTGGGCAGCAAGGTGGCCGCTGGGGGCTGGGCAAGCTTGTCTTCTCCGGAGCATCTCAAGCCCGAACGTTCTTCGGCCTCACGATCAGCGCAGAAGATCCCAGTCGTACTCCTCTCCTCATGGGGCAGGCGGTTCTCGTCACCCATACTGATGCGTCCGGCAAGGTGTGCGATGCGCATGGTTTTTTTTGTGAACGCCGCTCAGATGGATTCCAGTTGCCGGTGACAGACCGGGCCTTCGTCGAGCGGTTCCGATCTACCGTCGGAATCACGCGAACGGATCAGCCGGGCTTGTCGATCGCCATTCCTTTCGTCCGATCAGACGTCTCGGAAGAGGCGCTTGTGCGCCAGCTCGTGCGCAACTACTTCTTTCCGGTCCTGGTCGGGCAGCTTGAAACTACGATCGGTTCGACCGCCATCACCACCGGCTCCCTGGAGTCGCTCGCGGTGACTCATGGCGGCACTGATCTGCGCGACGGCAGATTGATGGATTTCATCGGCACGCTTCGCTCCCGAATCGACGCCGATACTCCCCAGCTGACGTTCGCACCGAACTGGACGCAGGACCTTGCAAAGGCCATGAGCGCCGAGCAACTGACCACGCTGCGCGAGCGGTATGCAAAAGGCGAGCTTGTACATGTCCGCGCCCCGGTGCTCCTGAGACACCGCATGCGGGGCTCGCTGAAATCGCACTTCGATCTCTTCCTGCGCACAACGGAAGGCGACGGCTATGCACTCGTCGTACGCGGAGCCATCACGCTCCCGCTGGAAGCGCGGGAGTTCCGCGCTCGTCGCGCACTGGGCGCCCTGATTGCACAAGATGCGGAGATCGTGGAGTTCCTCGGTGACGCAGAGAATCCTGCTCACACGAAATGGAATGGCAACGCCGAGAAACTAAACGACAACTGGATGGCTGCCGCCCAGAGGCTGCGCGAAATCCGCTCGAGTCTCAACGCCTTCGCAGACCAGCTGGTGCAGGCCATCGAGAAGGTCGAGCGCGATGCATTCATCGAAGTTCTCTCCGTTCCCGGAGGAGTGCAGGGCAGCTCGCAACGCCACAAAAAGCAGGTCGTCATCCCGTCATCAGTTATGCCACCTGAACCCAAGCCGCGGAAGTTCCGTATTCAGGGGCGGCGAGGAGGATTTGTCATTCGTGGCGCCACAGGGCTGACCGAACAGGATCTGCCATTGGAAATCCAGGTATCGGCTGCATACGACATCATGCGAGGAAACCCGATGAAGAAACACAGCCCACATGATTTCGATCTTCAGAAGAACGACATCACTGTCACCGCAAACGGCGCACTCGCCTCCCCTGCTTCCGCAAACAGCCTGCGTATCGTCGTGCGTGACCCCGACTTTGCGGTTGAAGCAACCGGCTTTGATGTCAATCGAGACCTTGTCGTACGGGCCGTGAGGTAGGAGGCAATGAAGCGTACGATCAACTCAACCGGCCGCAAGCGGATTCCACAGGATCGCATCTCCATCCGGCTGATACAGGGAAGCGCCGGCAGCTCGTCGTCGTTCTCGTTCCAGCTGGCGGACATCATGGATCTCGGATTGAGCGCAGATGCGAGAGTGTTCGTGGAGGTGCATGTCGGATCATCGCTGATGCGCTTTCCGTTCGGAACGGTGGCATTTGTCGAACCCCCGCCCGATACGTCCCTCACGGAGATAGATGCCGGCGGCAGACCCCTGTTCAGTGTGAAGATCGTTGATGGCAGCGGTGAACTCGGAAAGATTCTGGCTGCAGCCATTGACATCAGTCCGGCAGATCCGGGCGAAGACAAGGGCAGGAAGCCCCTGCTGCCGCTTCGACTGACCGAACTCGGCGAGGAGCTCTGGAGCATTCGAATCAGCCGGGATGGCGGCCCGGAACTG
>CAYXEY010000478.1:0-2106 GCA_964464105.1 uncultured Planctomycetaceae bacterium | reverse complement strand
GTCGCCGGCTTGGCTGACCGCATCGTGGCCGAGCCCCTCATGCAGGGACTTGTCTTGCCAATTGCGATCGGACGTGTTCTGGAACAGTTGTTTGACCCGGACGAGGATTCACCGTGGCAAGCAGACTGGCGCAGGTTCGCGAGCACATTGACCGGGGAGGAGATGGACTGGGAAATCGACCCACAGGAGAATGGTGAGCAGATAGAAGATCTTTCACAACGACTCGTCCGCGCCTTCTGTGATCGCAACCGCTATGCAAGCCAAGTCATGGAGCATGCCGAGGCCCCCCACGCATGACCGACGTTGTCCGAATCCTCAACGCCGACGGCGTCTCACGCTTTGAACGGTATCTCAACCAATTGCGCGGAGGTCTGGACCAGCCACCACCAGCGGATCTGTTGTTCGCCTCTGCCTACACGGCGGTCGTCGATCCCGCAGTAGTCGTCGAGCAAAGGGCGTTCGGTAACCGCTACGAGTTCGGCACCTATCTCGCTCGTCAACTGACTTCACTTGACAGGCGCGCGATCTCCCGCAACAGCGGACTCTGGACATGGCTGTCGCTTTACTACTTTGAACAGCTGTGCCCGGCGACCACCAATGCCACACGGAAAGTACGTTCAATTCAGGCCTACGTGCTGCCGACCCGGTATGACTATCGCATTTACTATCGCCACCTTGTCCGCACGCCGTGGCTAGTCGCAATCGACCATGGCAATTTCGCCAAAGTACTGCTCATACCTACTGGCGCATCTGACGACGCCCCCTTGGCAACGCGCGGCGAAATCATCGAGCAGATGGCTTCAAGACAGGACTATCTCGGCAATCCGTCGATCATCGAAGCAGCGTATCGGCTGTACTTCGACGAAAAGAGGGGAAAGCCACGCAGGGGCGCGGGAGGATCCGCTGGCGGCTCACCTCGCCGCCTTGCGGCTATCCTCCAGCAACTGGGACTGACCTTCGATCTGGGGGCGTGCCGCCCGGAGACGCTGCACAAACTGCTGCCTGCCGAGTTCGATAGGTGGCGAGCGTGAGCAAGAGTAGTACCGCCTGACGAAGTCAGGCATTGGTACAAGTTGCATCCTGAAAAGCGGATGCCTTGCCTTCAGCAACCGGCCTCTTTGCACACGTCAATAACCCGGCTTGACGCATAGAGCTCGGGAATGTCCGTGCTCTTGACCCGAAATTGGCTACGCCTCTTCGTCACCGGATTTTTTTCCGACGCTCTCTCGACCTTGATGCCGGGATCGTAGTAGACCTTGCCAGCTTCCACTGCCGCGAGAAACAGCCCGAACTCCGCGCCCTCACCCAGCAGGATGCTCCGCCCAAAGCGATACTGTCGCGCCGGCGTCAACCGCTGCTGCGCAGGGACGAAGGCGGCATGGGCATGTTTCGTCTTCCAATGATTGACAAGCTTGGCAAAGGACCATGACAGTGCCTCCCTGCCTTCGCGATCGAGCAATCGGATGGCACCAGCCGGAGAGTACTTCCGCTCGCTCGCGCTGAAGCCGTCCACGACCATCCTCAGATTTGTCCTTGCGTGCGCGACTCCATTCGCGCGGTACAGGCCTCCAAAATTCAGGCGATCGGGGCGACCCCTGGTGTCTGCGTATCCATAGCGATGCATGAACGCCAGAAGCCCGTCCCGGACATAGACACCAGCCGTGGGCTCCGGCGTAAACAAAGTGACCACGCTGGCACCGGGCTTGGTGGAATTCGGCACAGTCCGCGCCTTGATCTCCCATCCCCGGAAGTCCGGCTGTGAATACCCGTTGGAGCGGATTCCCAGCAGCGACTCCAGCGTGTTGCCGTTGCAGTTCGGTGCATTGCAGGGGACAAGGACGCCGTTCTTGTCGAGGCGGCGCGAAGGAACCCAATCACGGCGATGAATCGAGCACAACTCCCGCATCAACTCCAAAAACCCGTCACCTTCCGCCAAGCCGGGTATGGGCAGGATGAAGAACACGCCGTAGGCATCGCGCGGATGGTGAGTACGGATCTCCCGCGCGGCTGGCGACTCGGGCGGGAGGGTAATGCCCAGGACTTTCTTGCCGCTGCCCACACCAAGCACGAGTATTCGATCAGGCTCCTCGCCTCGCTTGCCTTTAT
>CAYXEY010000477.1:0-4699 GCA_964464105.1 uncultured Planctomycetaceae bacterium | reverse complement strand
CGTTGCCGAAACGCCTTGGGCGAATAGCGTACAACTTCAAACAGGACTTTTTCCGCCTCGTCTTGATACTGATAGACGACATCGATTTCACCCAGAGGAGCCTTGCGCGACGATTTTCGCTCCGGCAGCTCCCTCGGTTTCTGACCCATGGCCCGCCGGATTGCGTCATAGGAACATCCTGCATGGCAATACATGAGAACTTGACCGTTTGCGCCGGTGGATATGCTCAAGCTCGCTTTTGAATCATCATGTGCGGGACAACGGGCCTCATATCCGTTTGAGGTTTCTTTTACACCTTCCAGAAGTGCCAGGATGGCGTTTAGCTTTTCTGACATGGGCGCCTCCCTCCTCGAAATGGGCCGAGGCCGACCCTCTCGAACACCTGCCGCACCTCTTGAATTAGTCCGACAATCCGGTGGCGCGGCACGCCAAGCGTCCTGGCCGCATCGGCCACCGACCCGCCTCTGAGCAACTGGCAGGTCGCCTGGAGATCGATGGGGAGTCCTTCCATCAGCTCTTCAATGTCCATGCGTAAATCGACATTGATTTGTTGAGGATCGATCCGCGGCCAGTCGATGGTGTGATCGAAGCTGAAGACATTCCTTCTGACGCCGGCGACGCGAGGCTGTCGTTTCTGAGCGGTTGCCGACCGGAATAGTGAGGAAGCTACATTCCGCATCACAATCGAAATGAATGTCGACGCCGAAGCGGTGTCCGGATCGAAATGGTGCCACCGGCGCAAAGCCTCCAGTAGCATTTCTTGGCAGAGGTCGTCTTCACCCAAGGCGGCCATGCCTGATCTGCACATCACCTTTGCCAGCGCCCTGGCGGTCCGTCCTGCCAAATCAACTGGAAACGCCACCGGTAATGGAGCAGGGCGTACAACCAAGCGATTCGGGTTGGTGCCACCGAAGCCGGCGGCACTTATTGAGCGAGCCAATGCGTTCATGTTGGCCTCCCGTCTATGTGCGAATCTGTTAGGAACACGCGATTCGGAAGGCCGTGTCTGATCTCCAATCGATCCACCATGCCATCACCAAGCCTCTCGAGTGTGCGCAACAGCTCGTGGACTTGGCGACAAAGGACAAAGTCCTTACCCGGGGACCTCAACGGCGAAACTGTTCGGTCGTTGAATCGCAGCTCACGCGTGACTGAAGGGGCTGGTTCGAATGATGGTTGACCCGCGCAGACGTGCAGTCGCTTGATCTCGCCGAATCCAACTTCGGCCATCAAGTGCACAAGGCGGCGCTGACCAGGTAGAAGTTGGGATACTCGAACCTCAGCGTTCGCCGCGGGATGGGAATCTGGGAGAGGCTTCATGTGGCCCTCCCTTCGGCGCGCCTTGAGGCGATCAGCGTCAATTCAGATTGAATGGCGGCGATCGCCGGCTCATCAAAGCAGCGAATGATGCCTGCCCTTGCCAAGTGCGCAAGGTGTTGCCTTGTTCGAACGACGTATTGGATTCGGTGAAGGGGAACGTCAAGCCGCCGAGCGACTTCGCCGATCGTCACGAATCCTGTTTGAGGAGATTCCATTGGCCAATGCCTCCCACCTGTTGCATGGCGCAGTGCACATTGCACTGCGTACATAAGGGGGGACTGATTGGCCGATCGGCCCTAGAAGGCCCTAAAACACTGAATAGAATGAGCAATCACGTGATTGCAATCATGCTATGCAATCACTCCTTTCTCGAGACTGCGAATCAGCATTGTCGATGTATTGTGCCATATGTAGCTGGACCTTGTTCGGATCGACTTCGACGGCGACGTACAGGGCAAGGTACTCCTTCGAGCTGAGTTGCCGTATCCATTTCTTAGCAGCGATGTCTTGTTCACGGCTTAGCGCGTCAAACATCCGAGCGGCTCCGGGGACCTGACGCAATTCTGCGATACGATCGCTCCGTTGGGTCGCACTCGTTTCCAACTTGAAATGTTCGCAAAGTGCGGGTGACTTCATCGCGGCACGCCGCGTCGTATCGTAGATTTCATCGATTATTTTCGCCGTTTGTCGAATAGTGAGCGGTAAGGTTCGATGTCGAAAGTGTCCCCGCATCTTTCGTAGCGCAACCTCCCATTTGCGTTCTTTGGGGGCCGCCTCGCCGGAACTGAGCGGCTTGGACACTCTGGCTGAGGCTTTCAATTCTGGGGAAGCAACGGACTTCGTGGTCAATGTAGGCGTTGAAACGAGCATGTCTTTGCCGCTTGATTCGAGATTGGCAAGCCTCGAAAGCGCGGAAGCCTGCTCTAACTCGATAATGGCCTGCAGTTCATCGACTCGGGGCAAGCGGTTCCATCGGGCGCTGAACTCGATCCTGTCCATCGGGTTGACTGAGGTCTCAGGTCGGCGCGCAACCCAGCGCTCGAAGCGCAATTTCTCAGCAGTCTCTCCCAGAACTCGGTCCAACAGTTGATGAGCCGTTGCGCTCACCCAAGATCCCAAACGAACCGGCCCTAATCCATTGCCAGATCGATCGGTGGCCAAGAATTGCCACACGGCCTGGACCTCTTCTTGGCTGAAGGGCAGACGTTCTACCAACTCTTGCTCAGCCAAAGCTCTATTGGAAGTCGTTGAGGGCGAAGTCTTAGGGCAACGCCCTGACCATGGCAGAGCGCTGGCGTGGGCTTCGAGGATTGCCATGGCATTCAGGCGGCGCGAATATTCTTCCAAGAACTTCTTCAAGAACGAATGCGTAATCGGTGGTGCAGGGCAATCCGCCTGCGGAACATTTGACGGGTACTTAGACTGCGGCACATATTGGCAATATTGAAATCCAAGGAACTGAGACTCGAGGCTGTTGACCTGTTTCGCATTACGAGCAAGCTCCCGAAGCTCCGGATCCATTCCGTGTTGCATTGAATGCAGGAATATAGAATCCAGCTTGGATTCTGCAGGTTGCCTGGCCATTGCAGTCTGCATCTGCTTGATGAGCTCTCGATCTTCAGCAGTCATTGGGACTGTTATTGAATTAGATGGCGTAGACATGCGGCGCCCTCCATGGCAGCATCGCGTATCGACGACTCCGCGGGCGTTGTTGCTTGGACGCAACGTCAGGCCACCCGAGGGCCTACGCGACATTCACCGCATGCATTTTAGACTCTGTTAACTAGAGATGCCCAGAGTGAACGTTGGCCACCCCAGCCCGACTTGCTGACGATGGGCCGCAAATCCGGTTCGCCGATTGGGTCGCGGCCCTTAGTCACTGGTTGGAGGAACAGCAAGGCCTCCTGGATGTCGGGCGCCAAGTTGAGCAGGTTCATTATCTGCGTCATGCGTGCCCGGGTGACATGCCCCAGCCGGGCCAGCTCGGCGTAGTCGGTCACGTTGCCATGGCGGATCAGCTGGTCGAAGTGAATCGCGAGTGCCATCAATCGGGCCACCCGCGGAGTTTTGCCGGGAGGTGGCGGTGGGGCCGGCGGGGCCGCGCCAGCGCAAAGCTCCTTGCGTCCAGCGCTTGCCCGTCGGAAATGCACGGGAAACGCCGCCGTGACGCTGCCGTCCGTGCTGCCGCTGCTTCTGTCCATTGCTGCGCCTCCCAATTGAAGCCGTTCCCAGCTCTGCCTGTCCTTTCACGCCGTCTTCACTGCCGCCACAGGTCGCTCGAGCGACTCGAGGCCATTGTCTTGAAACGTGATTGCAATCGATTGATTCAGTCCGTCGTAATCGACGCGCTGCAGCAAGAGTCGGAGCGCCTGGGCCTGCTCTCGGGGGCACAGGGCTGACCAAATGGGGCCAAACGATTGCAGTGCCGAATCCAGCTCGTCCTTACGGACCTGGAAGGCCTCAGCCTCGGAGAGCCGTCCGCGCGCGTCGCGCTCGCGGCGCTCGGCATCGACAAGCAGCTCCTGGAGTCGACTCAACTCCGCCGCGACATTGTCCCCACCAGCACGGCTCGCCTTACGAATGTCGATGTGAAGCAGGCGCAGCTCACGCTCAATCGTATTAAGTTCCGCCGTGATGTGGTCTATCTGAGCCTGTCCGTGCGCCACAACCTGCGCCAGCGTCGCGGAGCGTAGGGCCGGGTCGCGGCCAATCGCGCGGATCCGATCCACGACGAATTGCTCGATCTGCTCGGCCGGCAGCGATCCGCTGGGACACGCGGCCCGCCCGTTCTTTTGGGCGTGATAGCAAACGTAGTACCGATAGCACTTGTTCTTGCCGTGTTGGGTAAAGGCGTGGCCCATGGCCATGCTACAGGGCTTGCAATGCAGAATTCCCTTAAGAAGGGCTCCATATTTGTTGCGTACATGCATCCCGCCCGAGCGTCCATTGGCGGTCAACATCTGCTGAGAACGCTGCCAAATCTCCGCGTCCACGATCGCTGCGTGTTCGCCAGGGTGGATTTCTTGCTTGTAGCGCACCTTGCCGAGGTACACGACATTCGTTAGCAGCTGCCGCAGGCTGCACTTGTCGAAGGGTCGTCCGCCGCGGGATGTTCCATTGCGCGTGGTCCAGCGCTTGGCGTGCCAGCCGCGCTTGTTCAACTCTCTGGCCCCCTGGATCAACGACTTCCGTTCGAGGTACAGCTCATAAATCGATTGCACCCGCTGGGCCTCGTCCTCATTGACCACCAGTTTTGAGCCGTTGGGATCGACGTCATAACCCAGCACCGGCATGCCGCCTGACCATTTTCCCTTGCGCCGCGCAGCCGCGATTTTGTCGCGCGTGCGCTCTGAAATGATCTCTCGTTCGAATTGGGCGA
>CAYXEY010000476.1:0-4702 GCA_964464105.1 uncultured Planctomycetaceae bacterium | reverse complement strand
CTCGACTTCGGCCTCGCACGCATCACGGATCTTGACGTGACCGGGGCCTCGCTGGCCATGGATGCCGGACGCCTTGTCGGCACGCTGGCCTACATGAGCCCGGAGCAGACGCGCGGCGTTACGGATGAAATCGATTTGCGGAGCGATGTCTATTCGCTCGGCGTGATCCTGTTTGAACTGCTGAGCGGGGCGCTGCCTTATGACGTGCCGCGCACGTCGGTGCCGATGGCGGTGCGCTCGATCTGCGAGGCATCGCCGCGACGTCCGAGCGAGGCTTTGCGGGGCGAGGATGCCGCGGCATTGCGTGGCGATCTCGACACCATTGTACTGAAGGCGCTGGAGAAGGCCCCGGAGAATCGTTACCAGAGCGTTTCGGCGCTGTCTGACGATATCGATCGCTTTCTTTCAGATCAGGCGATCGTCGCCCGTCCACCGACGACGATTTACCAGATTCGCAAGTTCGCGAAACGCAACCGCGTGCTGGTTGGGGGCGTGGCCGCTGTCTTCGTGGCCCTGGGGCTGGGGTTGATTACGACCGCGTGGCAGGCTTATCGCGCTCGCGCTGCCGAGAGGCTGGCCCGCGAAGAATCCGCAACCAATGCCGAGATCAGTCGATTCCTCACCAACATGTTTGCATCCGTCTCTCCCGAGTTGCAGGGGCCGGATGTCCGTGTCGTCGCGGTGTTGAAGAAGGCGGCGACGGAGATGAACGGCGCGTTCACCGGTCAACCCCGCGTGGCCATCGCACTGCGCGAGGCGCTCGGCAATGCATACAAGAGTCTCACTTTGTATGCCGAGGCCGAGCCGCAATACCAGGCCGGACTCGATCTGGCCATCCGCGAACTCGGACCCGAGGCACGGCAGACCCTGCGCCTGCAGTATGGATTGGCCGAATCGCTGGCCCACAACGGCAAGGTCGAGCAGTCGGTCGATCTGTTGCGCACAACCCTCGCATTGCAGGAAACGCACTTCGGCAAGAACGATCCAGATGCATGCGCGACGAAGCACTTCTTTGCAGTCATGACGGTTGAGACCGGCGACCCCGCGGGGGCGGAGCCGATCCTGCGCGAGGCCTACGAAGGGCGAATCGCCTCGCTCGGCGCCGATCACGAGCAGACGCTCGACTCCATGGTGAATCTCGGCACGCTGAACAAGATGCTCGGCCGCGCCGAAGAGGCGGCCAAACTCATTCGCGGGGCCCACGAAGCGGCGCTGAAAGCCCGCGGCCGGGATCATCCGCAAACGATTTGCCTGGCCAGCGCCGTCGCGATGCTGGCGGTCACGCCGGCAGAACTGGAGGCCATAGAACCCGAGTTCCGCGATTTGGTGGAGCGCGGCTCGAGGATATTCGGTCCTGACCATCAGCAGACGCTGGCCTTTATTGCATCGCTGGCGCAATTGCTCGAATTGCGCTGCAAGTATGACGAGGCCGAGCCGGTCGAACGGGATCTGATTGAACGATACAAGCGTACGCGCGGCGATCGGGATGTGCTGACCCTCGGGGCCATGGGCACGCTCGCACGATTGCAGAGCTTTCGCAAGGTCTGGCCGGAGGCCGAAGCGCTTGCGCGACGGCGATTGGAATTGACTCGCGAGACGCAGGGCGCCGATTCAGTCGCGACGCTGGATGCCGCATACGACTTGATGCACGTGCTGAACGAATCCGGAAAACTGGAGGAAGCGCGGGCCTTGGGAAAGGAGTCGATGCCGGGGCGCATCGCGACCAACGGTGAGGACGGCGTCAATACCGCGCTGACGCGTACGGTCATCGCGGAGATTCTCCGCCGCCTGGGCCGGCTCAAGGAATCGCACGACGAGGCCGAACGAGCTGTGCGGGCGATGCGAGCCTCTCAGCCTGTGGATGACATTCTTCGTGCATTCGCAGAGTACGCACTGGCCACGACCTTGCGCGACCAGAAGCAATTCGCCGAGGCCGAGCCGATGCTGCTGACCGCGCACAAACACCTCGCGGCCGGCGTGGGGGATTGCCATCCTTCCACGAAGGAGGCTCGACAGCGTATCGTCGAGCTTTATCGCCAATGGCATGCCGCCGAGCCGGGCGCGGGGCATGATCGACAGGCGGCGCAATTCGAGTTGACCCATCCAAACTGAATCGCAGAGCATTCACTTGCGGCGCTTCACCAATTCGGCATGCAGGGCCGCGGCGACAAAGTTGCGCTGATCGTCCTTCAAATAGGTTCCGAGCTTGAGTGGTTTGGCTCCATCCCGTTCCAGCAGAATGTGATGGCGCGTCCGCGTACCTGTCTTGGTTCGGTATCGCGTCGCCTTGATCCAGACGCGCTTGATCTCCTCGGGGTTGAACGGTTTGCGCCGCTGGATTCCGCAAAGCGGGCGGGAGAGGTTCGCTGTGCCGCTGTCGATGGTGACTTCCTCCTTGCCGATCAGGTAGGCCATGAAGGCGTCAAACATCGCGAACCAGATTAATACAAATGGCGTCATGAAGAGCCACGTGCAGCAGCTCATCCAAGGCTGCATCTTCGAACCGGCCTCGCGGAGCTGCCTGGGCCAGGAGTCCGGCAGGCGAATTCCCAGTGAGCCAAGCGTGGCGAGAGAAATGATCCCAAGCAGGATCAATATAGGGACATTCCACACCAATGCCACGAGACCGGTCACGATCGCGCCCGAGGTTGAGCGGCATGTGGCGCCGATGACCTTGGTCATGCCGTCGTCGCGATACCACGTGCCGGGCGGAGGGTGTGTCAGGTCAGCGTATGGCTCTTCAACCTCGTCGCGCTTGAGTTTACTGAGATCGAAGGTCAGGTTGCAGAAGCGGCAAAATGCGACACGCGTGGCGTCATTGACGTCAGCATCGGGAATCGCCCCGCCGCATTTTCTGCAGTATTGCACCAGCATGGTGGATCATCGCCTATTGCGGTCGAGGTTCAGCGCCGCGTTGAGCGCCGACACGATGAAGTTCATGCGCTTCTCAGTCAAAAAATCGCCGAACGAAATGGGATCTGCATCGGCCATCTCGATTGCGATGTATTTCGTATAGGTGTCCCGATCATGCCGGTGCCGCATGCTGCCGTGCATGCGCCTTTCGGCGATGCGCACAGCGCGGACATCGGCGGGATTGAAGTACGTCTTCCGCCCAAATAGCCCGATGCCGCGATACACGTGCCCACGCGTATCAGTGATCGTCACCTCAGCGTGTCCGAACAGGTACATGAGCACGGCGAACGGCATGGCGACGCCGATCAGCAGGAACGGCGTGAGGAAGAGCCACATGCAGCTCGACATCAGCCCCGAGATATCGCCACCCGTCCTGGCAACCGCATCGGGTATCCAGGCAGGGATGGGCCGATTGAGGTTTTTGAGCGTGGCCACGAGCACGAACAATGCGAACATCGAGACGACGCCATCCCAGATAATGGCGACGAAGAACATTCCGATCGCACTTTTCAACGACCGGCCGGTTGCGCCGATCACCTTCTCGGTGCCGTTGTCGCGATACCAGGCGCCGGGTGGCGGGCTGCCCAGGTCGACGTTGGGATCATGGGCGAGGTCGCGGGTCAAGGCCGAGAGACTTGTCGAGTAATTGCACGCCCGGCAAAAGGCGACGTCGCTGCCTACATTGATGTCGGCCGGAGCGATGGCGTTGCCGCACTTCGGGCAGGTCGGGGTCTGCATAGCGCTGCAATCGTGCGCGTGCCTTGCGGTATACGCAAGCACTATGCCTTAGCGCAATGCCGTCGCTCTGCGCCCGGTTGGGCTTGTATTTCTCGGAATTGCGATATACTAATCCGTCGGGTGCGTGAACCTCTTTCAATGGACTTTCAAGGAGAGAATCACGATGAAATACACACTTCTGTCCGTTCTTGTGACAATCACGTCGATTCCTGGAGTCGCCGCTGAGTTCGAGAAACCCGTGCGGCTGAAGGCTGGCAAGGACTTCGTCAAAGTGGAAGCGCCCGGCTATGCCGCGCCGTGTCTATTTGACGTCGATCGGGACGGCAAGACAGACCTGGTCGTCGGTCAGTTCAACAAGGGCAAGATGAAGTTCTACAAGGGTGAGGGGGATATGAAGTTCTCGGCCGGCACATGGCTTAAGGCCGCCGGCAAACCGGCCGAAGTGCCGGGTGTCTGGTGATGCACCAGCTCGACTCCACAGTTTGTGGATCTCAATTCCGACGGACGCATCGACATTCTCTCCGGTTCATACTCGCGCATGGGCAGCCCGATGGCCGGGTTGTTCCAGGTTCTTTACGGCAACGCCGACGGGACATTCAAGAAGGCCGTTGACCTCAAGGGCACCGACGACAAGCCGCTGGCCATTCCGCCAGGCGAAGAGCAGGGCGACACGGATTCGATCTGCACGCGGCCCTACGCGGTCGATTGGGATGGCGACGGCGATCTCGACCTGGTCGTCGGCAATTTTTCGGGCGGGTTCCACCTGTTCACCGGCGAAGGTGGCGGCAAGTTCGCGCCCAAGTCGAAGCCGATCAAAACTGATGGAAAGCAGCTGCAAGTGAAGGGCCATCATGGCGATCCTTTTGTGGTCGACTGGGATGGCGACGGCGATCTCGACATTCTGAGCGGTTCAGCGGCGGGGGGCGTCTATTGGGCTGAGAACACAGCCGGGGCGAAGAAGCCGCCAGAACTTAAGATCTTCGTCGCGATCATCAATGCCGATGACCAGCCGGTGCACGAATGCCGGCCAAACGAAGTGTCAAAGCCGGCT
>CAYXEY010000475.1:0-4707 GCA_964464105.1 uncultured Planctomycetaceae bacterium | reverse complement strand
AATACGTCGGTCTGGACTGCCAGAATCGACGCGTGTACCGATTCCGCGCCAAGCTCAACCCGGTCTTCACCCAGACCGCCGGCACGCACTACTGGCTGACCATCGCCGAGATCGATCAGCAGAGCGCCCGCCCGGGCCTTGAGGACTTCCGCTGGAGCGGCTTCCGCAAGAGCACGGCCGTGCCGTTCAACAATTGTCCGGCGCAGTTGGGCCCCCCGCTGCAGTGCTCAGTCACCGACACCTGCAACGTCCCGACCGACCTGTCCTTCGACCTCAAGCGCTACCTGATTCCGATCGTCGTCGCCGTGCCCGCCACGCTGCACGCGCCGCTCGTGGGCAGTGTCGACATTCTCCCCCCGACCGGCGGGCAGCCGCTGGTGTCCCAGATCATGGACATTGACGACGACGGCACGGTGATCCTCGACGAACCTCTCCCGGACGGCCTGCTGATCATGCGGGTCAATGTCATGGGCAGCGGAAGATACGAACGGCCGCTTCAAATCGACGGCGGCATGGCGATGCAGGACTCGTTCTTCGACGTGTTCGTGGGCGATCTGAATAACGACGGCATGCGAAATGGAAATGACGTCCCGCTGTTCGTGCAGGGCTTACTGGCCCCGTAAGGCAAAAGTAGCTCCGGGCTTAGGCCCGGCCGGTCCGAAGTCAGGAATGTGGCATTTGCGAAAAGGTGGTGCCCGAGACTCAAGGCTCAATCGATGAACCGCCCGGAAACGGTGAGTTGAAAGAGTGACGAGGATCGGGCGAGGCAAAAGGAAGCGTGCCTGAACAGATCGCCGGCTGGAAAACCGGTGCTACAAATGAATCGTTAATCGGCTGAAAGCCGGTTTCACAAATCTCATGAAACCCCCCTTCGTTCCCGGCCCCGCCCTTCGCCCACTGTGCGAGGGGCGGGGTTTTTTGTTGGAGAGTGACAAAGTGACAAAGTCATAGAGTTATGAGATTGCCCCTTGTTACCGAGAAGCGTGTGGCACCGACTATTAGTCGGTGTTCGTCGTTGGTCGTTCACTTTGTTCCACTTTCTCTTTGCCCCTTTGTCCCTACTTTACTTCAACTCTCGCCGCGCCTTCGCATAATCCACGGGGCGCTTCTCGACGAATGCCTTCATGCCCTCGGCGACTTCCGGCGACAGATTGTGAATCGCCAGCCAGTCGCGGGCGTGTCCGATGGTCTGGTGCCATGACAGGTCGCGCCAGAAGTTGAGCTGCTGCTTGGCGTAACGGATGCACTCCGGCAGCTTCTCGATGAGCTTCTCGGCCAGCGAGTCCACTTCGGCATCGAGCTGGGCGCTGGGCACCACGCGATTGACCAGGCCCCACGCGAGGGCCTGCTGCGCTGGAATCGGCTCGCACATGAACAGCATCTCTCGTGCCCGCCGGTCGCCGATGATCAGCGGGAGAAACTGCGTCGCTCCCGCCGCGGCCACGCTACCCCGGGCCGCACCAACCTGCCGGATGGTCACATGATCGGCCGCGACGGCCAGATCGCACGACATGTTGAACTCGTTGCCGCCCCCCACCACCATGCCGTTCAGCCGGGCGATGGTCGGCTTGCCCAGGTTGCGCAGTCGCTCGTGGCATTCGATGAACAACCCCATCCACTTCCAGTACTTGTTGGGCTGATCGACGAACTCCTCGGCCTGCTCCTTCACGTCGGCCCCGGTGCAGAATGCCCGATCGCCCGCGCCAGTCAGGATGAGCACGCGCACGTCGTCATCCCACGAGGCGTCGAGAAACGCCGCGTTCAACTCCATCAGCGTCTCGCCATCGACAGCGTTGAGCACCTCCGGGCGGTTGAACGTGACGACGGCGCGCAGATCGCGCTTTTCGTACTTGATCTTTTTAAAGTTGAACGAAGCGGCGGGTTTGCCGGTGTACTTGGGTGTCATGTGATTCCTATGGATAGAACCGAGGATTGAATGACCATCATAAAACAAAAATGGAAACCGGAATTACTCCTTCACTTCCGCAAAGTGCATCTGCACAACCTTTCCTGCGAAGCCCATCAGATCCTTCGCCGCGGCCTTGCCTTCGGGCGAGCCCATCGCTGCGTTCAGCGAGGCCATGTCTTTGAAGTACAGCTCGGCGATCAGATGCAGCGGGCTTTCGCCCATTGGGCCGCCGACCACCTTCGCGATCTCGGCCTTGATCAGCCCGGGCATCTTCATCGCCAGGGGCGCATGCACGTCGTGATAGTGCTTGTCGAACGCGGCGACGTCTTCGGGCTTCTTGTAGATGGCGACCAGCTTGACCATGTTTAGCTCCTTATGTTTCTTATCAGATTCTCAATTTCAAATTTCAGATTTCAAATCCAACAATTCAGCCGTGAATCCCCCCGCTCCCGCACGGGGTTCGGATCAACCTCGATCCAGAATTCTCTTCAGCGCCTCGCGCGGGAACATGCGCTGCCACGTCCTGCCGGTGGCGACGACACGGCCTGCGCACGTTGCTTCAACGTCGCACACCAGTTCGCGATCCGTGGCGCTCGAAACGGTGGCAATCACACGTACCGTCTTCCCCAGCTTCGCCGGTCCGCCGTGATCGCACTCAATGCGGCTGCCCACGCCCTCCTCGTGCGGCTCCAGAAACCCCAGCAGCACCTTCCGACCTGCAAGCTCCATGTAGTGCACCAGTGTCCACGTCGAGCACACATCGTGCACGGCCACGCCATCGAAGATCGGACGCATGTCCTCCTGCACGACAAAACTGACCTCGGCCTGCACGCCGGGCACCAGACCGGGCTTCATACTGAACGCGACTCCTCAGGGCCACATGATAATCAGAACCCCGGACGCCAGTCCGGGGGCCGACGGCGCGTATGGAGTGCATGACCCCGCCGAGCCCTCTGCTGGCGCAGGGGGTTCTGAACCCAACGCGGTCAGGTATGATAGAAAATCCAACCCAATGAGGAATCGCAATGATTGATCTGTCTGGAAAACGCGCACTGGTCTGCGGCGGATCGCAGGGCATCGGCCGGGCATGTGCCGAAGCAATGGCCAAGGCCGGCGCGGCCGTCACGCTGCTGGCCCGAAATGAATCCGCAATGCGCGACGTCGCCGGTTCGCTCGACCGCGCCCATGGCCAGGAGCACCACTGGCTCGCCGGCGACATGACCAACCCAGCATCCGTGCGCGACGCCGTCATCGCTCACGTCCACAAGATCGGGCCGATTCATATTCTCGTCAACAACACCGGCGGCCCACCGTCCGGCCCGCTGGCTGAGACGCCGCCGGAGTCGATCCTCGCGGCCATTCAGGCGCACGTCGTCGCGGCCCAGCACCTCGTGCAGGCCCTGCTTCCCGGCATGAGCGAGGCGAAGTATGGTCGCATCATCAACATAGTCTCGACGTCCGTCATTGCACCGATCAAGGGCCTGGGCGTGTCGAACACGACGCGCGGAGCGATGGCCAACTGGGGCCGCTCGATGGCCGGCGAGCTCGGCCCGCGCGGCATCACGGTGAACAACATCCTGCCGGGCTACACGTCGACCGATCGGCTCGGCAGCCTGATCACGCGCATGGCCGGCAACGCGGGCGTGAGCGAAGGCGACCTTGCGGCGCAATGGGCCACGACGATTCCGCTGGGCCGATTCGCGGACCCGAGCGAAATTGCGAATGTTGTCGCGTTTCTGGCGTCGCCGGCGGCGAGTTATGTGAACGGCGTGAATTTGCCGGTGGATGGCGGACGGACAGCGTGGCAGTGACCTATGGACACCATCACCCACTACATCGACGGACGTCTGGTTGAACCGCTCTCACGGGCCTATCTCGACAACATCGATCCATCGACCGGTCGCGTGTATTCGCGCGTGCCCGATGGCGACGAGCGCGACGTTCAAGCCGCTGTCGACGCCGCCAAACGCGCATTCCCAACCTGGTCGCACTCCAAGGCCGCCGAGCGGTCGCGGATCATGCTGCGCATCGCCGACCTGATCGACGCCAATCTCGACAAACTGGCGCTGGCGGAGTGCATCGACAACGGCAAGCCGATCACGGTGGCCAAGACGCTCGACATCCCCCGCGCCGCCGCCAACATGCGCTTCTTCGCAACGGCCATTTTGCACACGTCATCGGAGGCCCACATCACTGACCACGCGGCCATCAATTACACGCTCCGCCGACCGCGCGGCGTGGCTGGATGCATCAGCCCGTGGAATCTACCGCTGTATCTTTTCACCTGGAAGATCGCACCGGCCCTCGCGACCGGCAACACCGCCGTGGCCAAACCGTCCGAAATCACGCCGATGACGGCGCATCTCTTCGCCCAGCTTTGCATCGAGGCCGGTCTGCCTCCCGGGGTGCTCAACATCGTCCACGGCACAGGCCCCAAGGTTGGCGCGGCCATCGTGGCCCATCCCGACGTGCCGACCATCACCTTCACCGGCGGCACGGTGACCGGCGCTGCGATCGCCCGAACGGCCGCACCGATGTTCAAGAAACTCTCGCTGGAACTCGGCGGCAAGAACCCCAACATCGTCTTCGCCGATGCGGACATGGAAAAGGCGATCACAACCAGCGTGCAATCCAGCTTCGCCAATCAGGGACAAATCTGCCTGTGCGGCTCGCGCATTTTCGTCGAGGCCCAGGCCTATGAGACGTTTGTCGAACGGCTGATCGCCGGCGCCAAGGCCCTCAAGATCGGCGATCCGATTGATGCCCTGTCTTCTTTGGGTCACCGACTGGGGCATCTG
>CAYXEY010000474.1:0-4719 GCA_964464105.1 uncultured Planctomycetaceae bacterium | reverse complement strand
CCGGTGTACTTGAGGTTCACCCTTCGGTTTGAGCCATCCGGCCATGTGACGGATTTTCGTGAAACTATGCGGGCTTTGCGATCCAAATCTGTGAATGAACTCTTCGGCGTGCCGAAACCACCGGCGACGGGTCGCGAGCGACTGGTCGCCGCGGCCATCGAGCTTTTTTACACACACGGATTTCAAGCAGTGGGCCTGGACCAGGTCATCGCCGCGGCAGGTGTGACCAAGACGACCTTCTACAAGCACTTCGAGAGCAAGGACGACCTGATGGTCGCCGCGGTGAACATGCGTGACGCGTGGGAGATGGAGGCATGGGGCCGCGCGGTGCAGAAAATGGCGGGGAATGATCCCAAGGGTCAACTACTGGGTTTCTTCGACGTGATGGATGCGTGGTTCAACGATCCCGACTTCCGTGGCTGCATGTTTCTGAACACGGCTGCCGAATTTCCCAATCCCGCCGATCCGGTGCATCAGGCCGCTGCGCTGCACAAACGAAGGATCCGCGATCATTTTCGTGATCTGGCAGCGCAGGCTGGAGCGCGTGCACCGGAGGGCTTCGCCGATTGTTTCACGGCCCTGGTGGAGGGAACGCTCGTGCTGCGCCAGGTGCACGGCCGCAGCGACGCGGCCCGCGTGATTCGCCCAGCCGTGGAGCAACTGATCGCAGCGCATTTCTGATGCAGATGGCTAATTTGCGAACTGCCTCATCCCACCAGCAACTTGGCCACGAAGCCGGCCACGTCGGCGGCGTTAATTGCGCCGTTGCCGCTGAAGTCGCCGGCACAGAGAAGACGAGCATTCGTCGAGCCGGTGCGCACTGCATCGACAAACGACTGAATATCGCGGCCGTTGGTCTGGCAGTCACCATTCATGTCACCCGTTGGTGTCGGGCCGAGCGGCATGAACGGGAGGTCCTGGATGGCCATGCTCTCAACCGCATCGTCGCCGTTGTCGAGATCGTGAATCTGGGCGCGGAGGAAGTAATCACGGCAGGGGCAGAGGATGCCCGGCGTGATCACCACGCTTGGCGTCAACGACGACCCCGCCGGCTGCGGCAGCAGGGCCACGTTGTTGGCGGTCGCCGCTTCGATGATCAGCAGGTTGTAAACGCGATAGACCCCGCTGGGCACGGGATCGGGCAGCGGGTCGGTGAACGTAAAGACAGGCGTCGTCGTTTGATTGCTCACTTGCAGATTCGTCGGGATCGCGATGACTTCGGTGCGATTCAGGTTATGACTGGTCCGCTGATCAGTCTGTCCGAAGGCGTCGGTCACGCGATAGCGATAGCGGCTTTCGATCAACGGAAGCTGCGCCGCGGTGATGGGAATCCGGGTCAGAAACCCCTGGTCGAAGGTATTCCAGAAAATCTGCGGCAGCGGCGTGGGGTTGGCAAACGGGTAGTTACCATTGTTGAGATTCTCCGCCGTGGCGGACACCAGCGGGCCTTGAAACGCGCTCTGTCCGTTGGGATGCGACACAAACATGGTCAATTGCAGTTGCAGCCCATGGATGCCGGTCCAATGGTCGGTCGGGTAGTTGATGACCATGGTGAGGTCGGCGGTGATGTTGGGCCCGCCGGCGAATGCGGACGGAGTAGGCGTCAGCATGGCAACGGCAAGCAATGTCAAACGATGAACTCGGCTGGGCCGGTGATGTGCAGTCATGCCTCTTATCCCCATCGAATGCTCTACCCCGCCAGAATGGCTGCGACGAAACCGGGCACGTCTACGCCATCGATCACCGAGTTGCCGCTGAAGTCGCCGTGGCAGAGGTCGGCCGGGGCGGTTGAAGCGACAAGCACCGCGGCGACGAAGTTTCGCACGTCGCGGCCATTGCGCTCTGTGTCTACATTCATGTCGCCATCGGGCGGGCCGCAGGATGCGCCCGGCGTTGCGATGTAGATGGCATGGTGATCGAGCGCGCCGAACTGGGCGACGAATGCGACCTGTCCCGGGTTGTTGAGGCCGCCGCGCTCGAACCCGACATTTTGAACAAGCAGTCCATCCAATGTGTCGCCGATCTTGACCACCTTGTCATTCGCCGGATTCGGCCCGGTGTAGATGCCTGTGATGAAGGTGAGATCTTCAAAGCCGAAAAACGCGACCGTACCGGCGTCGTTGATGTCATACACGGGGAAGGAATCGAATGGTCCATTTGATTCGACAACCGTCGTGATCGATCCGCCGTCGCTGGTCCAGATGGCCCGTCCGCCGCCGTCGAGTTCCACGCCGAATGCGACCGTGCCGACATCGTTGATGTCCGGGATGCCGACAAGCTGTGAAAGCGGGCCGGAGCTGTCGGCGAGGGTGATGACCGGGTTGACGCCGTCGGCGCGGCGCACGCCGACGACCTGTGTGGGTACCTGCGAGATGGTTCCGCCGATGGCCACCTGTCCGATGATGTTCGGACGGCTGACGAATGACCCGCCGCTGGAAAGGACGGTCGTGGGCATGCCGCCATTGCCGCGATGCACCGACGAATTCGGTAGCAGCACGAAGGAAATGACATCGGCGTCATTGATACCGCAGGCGAGGTTCACGGTGTAGAGCGGCTGCGGGGTGGGGCCGTCAAAGACAATCGCCTTTGTGCCGGTCGGCGTCACGAGCGTGGCCAGCACTTTGCCGGAATTGCCGAGATGAGCCTGGCCGATGAGCTGCGGATAGTCGCCTGTGGAACCCACCGAAAACAGCTCGACGTAGATGTTGCCGGCCTTGATCCAGTAATGAAAATCTTCATCGGTATTGCCGGACGGGTCATACGTCGTGAAGAGCACCTGGCCTGAGTCGTTGATCTTCGCGTCGCCGAGTTCCATTCCCGTGAACGGACCGGCCTGGTTGTCGACAATTCTGGCAAAAGAATACTGCGTGGCCTTTGCCGGAATTGCGAATGCGATTGTCACGCACATTGACAGGATAAGCGGGTTCGATTTCATGGAGTTTCCCCAGACTCGATGTCTGACGCGGGGTCATCCCACATACTCTCTGTATTTCACGGTCCACCGAAACATGACTGACTGCCCTGAAATGTTGCGCCGCACGAACACCGTCCAAAGGCCGGGCGAGCGCTGGCCATTCGAAGGTGTGCACAGGGATTTCGCTGAGCCTTCAAATCGACCGGTCAGTTTAGTAAGCCCGGCGGATTGAAGGGTGACGGGAAAGGCCTGATTGCCGCCGACGCCGTGGCCGCATGTGAGTTGCAATTCAACAGTGACATCATTCGGCTCCAGGGAGTCAGGACTGGTCACTTCGAAGTCGACCGCGACCGCGTCTTCGGGATTGGTGGGGTCTTCGAATTCTCGAGTGTAAACAGGATAGCAATTGGAGCAGGCGTTGTAGTTCTCCTCATAGGTCATGGTCTGGCTGAAGAACAGCAGAAAAGGGCAAGCGGACGATTGCGTGGCCATCCAGACCGGCAGGGCGGCCAGCAGGAGCGTGGATCGGACTCGGCGGCGTGGATTCAAATGTGGCATGACATTGCCTCCTCAAGATTGGCGCGGGAAATCAGGTGGGGCCGCGCCACCCGAATTCAAGACACACTGAATAGCGTAGACTGAGCTTATCTTCTGATTCCAGCGAATCGGCAAGCCGGTGCCGAATTATTTCGCGTAGATCACGGATTTGGCCCGTCCCACGGGCTGTTCGGTACGTCCCAGCGGAGGTCGGCGCGCTTCTGGTCGCCCACGCCGCAGCCGGCGTAGTCCCCGGCGAAGGAGGCCACGTGTCCGTCAAGGAAGGCGATATTGAGACGGGCGTCGTGTCGCGGATCGGGTGAATAGGGATCGGGCGCCGGGAAGACCGAACAGTATTTTCCGGGGCCGTCGGCGAAAAGCACCTGCACGGAGGTCGGGGCGACGCGATCAATCTTGTCCGGCGTCGCGGTCATCCAGATCGACAGCCGCATGTTCATGCCGTAGGCGAAGTAATTAAGACCGTCGTGTTCAACGGCGACGGGACACATCCATACATTTTTCGCACCGGGACGCGGCGTTTTGCTCTCGGTGAACAAGTCGAAATAGCTCGGCTGGCCGAGGAGCGGGGGCAGGGCGTTGAACCAGTCTTCGGGGCGATTGATGAGCGTGGTCACGTTTGCGCCCTGTCCGCGCCGGGGCAGCCAGCCGTCGTTCTGCTGGGCATACATCACGGTGGCGGTGGCCCATTGACGCAGGTTGGCCTTGCAGGTCGTGGAAAGTGCGGAGCGGCGCGCGCCGCCGAGCGACGGTGTGAGCACGGCGACGAGCAGGCCGATGACGGCGACGACGGCGAGGAGCTCGAGGAGGCTGAAGGCGGCTCGTCTCATGGCTTGTCCGCTTGCGATGAGGCAACACTCAACGATGCGACATTTCGCACCCAGCGGGCGTGCTTTTTCTCGTCGGACACGATGATGCGATAGGGGCCGTCTCGCTCTGACAGCGGCTTGCCATTCTCCCGATCGGCAAGCAGCACGACGCGATCGCTGAACTCGGCGTCGAGTTCCGGCAGGGCGAAGACCACGCGATAACCTTCAGTGTTACTGGCGACCAGGTAATCGGACATGCGCGGCCCGCGCAGCTGCTGGCCGAAGGAGAACCCGGCCTTTTTGAGCAAGTCACCGACGAGCCAGCCTTCGTATGTGATGGGCGAGTCGTGATCGACGGCCCTGGTGGTTTTACGCGGCATCTTGTCGAGATCGGCGGGCGAAAGCGAAATCGACTTAAGTCCCGCGCCGCTGATTTGAATG
>CAYXEY010000473.1:0-4728 GCA_964464105.1 uncultured Planctomycetaceae bacterium | reverse complement strand
CCCGTCCAGATCCTTCGCCTTGACCGACCACCGCATCGCCAGCATTTCGTTGCGCGCGATGTTTTCCTGCCAGGCTTCCACCTGCGTCCCCATGAAGTCGGTGCGGATCGTCGCGAAGTCCTTGCGGCTTTCGACGTCTGTCGCGGTGCGCGGCATGCGGCCGCCCGGATTCTTGGCGTACCAGACTTCTGAGAGGCCGACGCGATCCGCGAACCGCTCCCCCATCATGTCGAGGATCCGCCACGAATCGATGTTGGCCGGCTCTTGCTTCACTTGCTGCAGCACGTCCTCGATCTTCCCGTGGGCCTCCTTCAGCTTGATGATCGCCTGATCGTCGCCGCTCTTGATGATCTCCTCGAGGCGGTCGGCCGCCCGCTCCATGACGATCCAGAAATCGCGCGTGCTGGACCAAGTGCGATTCGCCATGTGCGAGCTGAAGATGTTGAGAAACACCAGCTCGCCCAGCCCGGGGCCCATGGGCGCGATCGGCCAGGCCTTTTTCGGATCCGGATAGAAATCGATGACGGAGCATGGCCAGCGCTCGTCGGTCCACGTCGGCAGCGGCCACCGAAACATCCGCTTCACTTCGTCGTCGGTGGCCCCTGGGCTCATGCTGGTACCGCGCAGCCGGTCGGTGCGCACGTTGAGCGGACAGGGGCAGGCCGGCGTCAGCACCAGATACGCATACTTTCCGACCGTCTGATCGAGGTGCGCGGAGAGCGGTGAGTACACACCGGACAACCGCGTGCCCGGTCCGCACTTGCTGTAAACCTCATAGTAGGTCACATAGTCCTGGGACTGGCCTTGCTTCCGCTCGAGCATGGCGCCCTGGCTGCCCAGTGCCGCACCCTGATAGTTCGCGCTTTCAAAGCTGCTGCAATACCGCAGCGATCCCGCCGGCCACTGGAATTTCTCCTCGAGCTCCCAGTGCGGAGCGCTTCGCTCGCGACAGATCCACTGCGCGGTCTCGTACGATTCCGCGTCCGGATCGATCAGCAGCTCATCGACGGATCCGTGAAAGGATCCCGTCAGCGTCCGGCCGGAGCCCGGCATCGAGAACGTCTCGGTCCAGACGCAGCCGCGTCCAGTGACCATCGCATCGTTTGTCGCCAGCAGCGACGCGCCGGCGAGGCCGCCGTACGGCTGCTCGGTCGGCGTGTAATTCAGGTACGTCTCGACCATCCATGCCACGATCTCATCGAGAGCGCGGCCCTGTTGCTGCTGCTGCAACACCTGGGCAACCATCTGCTGCAGCATCGGATCGGGGAGGTACTGAATGTCCTCTTCCGCGATCTCGAACATCCGGCGCGGACGGACCTCGCGCTGCGGATTCTTCCAGTACAGCGACGGGCCCATGAGCGCCACAAACTCGAAGGCCTTCGCCATCACCATCTTGAAGCGGGGATCCAGGCCCCCCTTCACATACTTGCTGATGAACTTCGGATCCCAGAACTCTCGAGAGCTGCCGCCAAAGAATGTCCGGCACTCGCGCGCGACGTCGTTGAAGTGCTGTTTGGCGACGCGCGCCAGTGCAATCTTCCCCATCCACCCCTGCACAAAGGGAGCGAGGAATTCGAACTGGCGCAGGTCGATTGCTTCACCGATATCTGGCATCGCTTAGGCGCTTCCCGGATCCGTTGGCCTTTAGGCCGGCGCAAGCTTCGGGGTCGTCGCCGGCGTGATCTTCTCCGTCCGCAGCACGTCCTCGACCATCCCCTCAGAGATCATCACCTGCGCGGCGATCTGGGTCACATTGAACCCGTCATTGGCCAGCCGCACGATCCGGTCATTCTGCATCCGGATCTGATTCAGGTGTCGCTCACGCTCTGCATTCTGAATCCGCTTGATCTCCTCCTCCCGACGAATCGCATACTCCTTCGGAGTGAGATAAGACCCTGCCTGCGCTTTGAGGTGCGGGTTGATCGTATACAGCGGATCGTCAGCATGACGCACATTGCGCCGGTAGAACGTCGATCCGCTGTAGTCACCGAACTGGTGCAGATCGACGATTCCCTCATCGCCGGTCTTGGCGACGATCGCGGCCTTCGCCTGGTCCATCTCACCGTTGACGAGATAGACCACCGTCTGGGAAATCGTGACGATCGGGATCTGAACGCGAGGTGTCTTGTCGCTCATCAGTTGCCTCTAGAGTTTGATCACGGCATGCCCATGATGACGGATCGGTTGTCGGCTGCAGCGGTGCGTCCGTGCTGGGCCTGCATCTGCTGGAAAAACCGATACGCCGGACTCCCGAGTGTCGGAAGATTCTTCGGCGGATCGTAATTGGGGTCGTAGCCTACAAGGTACCGCACGCAATCCGCCAGATCGTCTTTCTGCCGGGGCGCCGGCTTGTCCTCCGGATCCGCATTCTTCATCACCTGTTTCCGGTACCGCTCGAGCTGCCGGATCGTCTGCGGGCAGAGATGCCGGATGAACATCAGCCGCGGATAAGCGTTCGGCCGATCGAACCGCAGGGCCTGCCGCACCAGACCGATGCCACCCAGCACGTCGTCACTCGAGTCCATGAACCCGGGGCCATTCAGATGCGAGGAGATACCCGCTCGCTCAAATGCCCGCGTGTACTGCTGCTTGATTGTGATCGAGAATCCTTCCGGTGTTTTCCGGCCAGCCCGCTTGTCGATGATGCTCGCGTAGTGATACCGGTTTATCAGCTTCGGAACGCACGCCTGGGCAATGTCGTCCGCGTCGGCCTTCCGCAGCATGACCTCATTGCAGCCGATCAGAAAATCACCGAACTGATCGGGAGGCGGAACAGCGGCAATCAGGACGGCCGGCTTGGTGTGTCCCGGATCCAGAATCAGGTAGTGCGTCCACTCGCCCGGCACGTCCCAGCCACGCCCCTCGAGAAACTGCTCAAGCGCGTTCGTCGGATGCGGAGATCCCATGCGCGGCAGGCAGTGCAGCTTGCGGTTGAACTCCGGATACATCCGCACCATGTCTTTGTTGAACTGCCCCAGATCGCGCACCTGCAGCTCATCGTCGGTGAGACCCTGCCGGAACTTCCGCTTGACCTCCTCATCCAGATATGGGTTGTCAGACAGAGCGAGCTCGAACACTTCCGTGTCGGGCGTCTCCCATTCCCGCTGCTCAATAGCGCGCTCGACGATCGTCTCCTGCGCATCGTTCCGGCTCGAGGGAATCGATGCCCAGCTGAATCGCCCCTTGCGGTCCAGCAAGCGAGCCCGCCACTCAGTGACGTGCCTGGCGTGCGCGATTTCGTCGTCGATGAACACACCGTCGATCGCCACGCCAGCGCGAGGCTCAGCCAATGAGCTGAAGAAATACAGCTGGTGTCCCGCCTTGAAATGCACCGCGTGCGGGACGCGCTTCTTGGGATCCTCCATGACCGTCTCAGAGACGAACCGCTCCGGAATCAGCGGCCGGGAATTCGGCTCCATATCCGGATCCCGCTCAGGATCCCATGACCGCCACGTCCCATCCGATTCCTGCACCACCTTGTACCGATTCGGCAGGAACAGGTCGGCGTAGCACGGCATCGCCAAGTGCTCTTCGTCATAACCGATCACCCAGAAAATCAGCGGGCCCTTGGGCCACTTGCTGGGGATCTGCGCGCCGGAGCGAGCCGTGATCGGAATCCCCGTGAGCGCTGATGCAACCTCGCACCACTGGCTCATCGACTTTCCGCCGCGGTTACCACCCAACAGAATGCGCTCACTCGCCAGCGATCGGTGATAGCGCTCCGCTTCGGGCAGCGGCCGGTACAGCCGGAGAAACTCCGACTTTCGATCTGCCGTGTGCCTGAGACCTTCCTCAAGACGCGGCGAGAGGCTCGTCGGGTAGCTCATGTTCGTGACTCAGCGCACCAAGTGTTTCGTTGAGCACGTGCGCCAGCTCTTCCTTCACCACTGCAGCCAGCTCTTCGTCGCTGAGCTCTTTCATATCCGGCGCCGACGGCCGATGCTCAGTGCTCGCCTCAGACAGCTTGACCAGCATGCGGGCCATGTCCATCTTCGGCTTGAGAGGAATACCCCGCATCGTGTCTTCGTACAAGCGCTTCAGGTCGCCTGCGAACCGCTTCACCCCGCCGATCGCCCCAAACACTTCGTGCGACAACTCGGTGATGTGCGGCGCATTCACCAGCCCATCGCCGCGCATCTTCTGCACGATCTGCTTGACCAGCGCGGTCCGCTTCTCTTCGGCGGCCGTGCTCTGCCGGTCGGCCTGCATGTAGAGCGCCACCCGCCGGCGGCACTCGAAGCAAACGTATTGCGCAAAGTCCGGACCGAACCACGCCTGTTCGCCGACCCGCAGTTCGAACTGGTCGACCGTCTTGAAGCCCTTGCACTCTCGGCATTGCCGATGGCTCGTCTCAGAGACGACTGCTAGTTGAGCTGACATGGTTGTTCAAAAAAAAGGCCGCGAGCGGGGAGTCATTCCCTGCTCGCGGCGCCCAACTCGGGGTTCGAGGCAACCCAGAACCCGGTTGCTTACCACTGACATCCACCCTTACGCCGCGATATCCAGATCGACCAGCACATCGCTGTCGGTCGCCGTGTCCGCCTTCGCTTCGTACGCACGTCCAATGCAGAACGGCGTCTTAGCGCGCTGCAGGGTGACGTTGAGCAGCGAGAGCGACGCCTCGTTGTCGGCATGGGCAACCGACCAGTCGGCGTTGACGGCGATCTTCTGCGCCGCCGTGGTGTCCACGGTGGTCGCGATCGCCTTCATAAACGGCTTGGCAGTGAC
>CAYXEY010000472.1:0-4731 GCA_964464105.1 uncultured Planctomycetaceae bacterium | reverse complement strand
TCGTTCCGTGGCGCGTGGCTTGTCCGCTGCGGAACATCTTGCCGACGACAAGCGACGCGTTGGTGGGCGAGTCATTGTGATATAACAAGGTGCATCGCCGCCTGGGCCGATAGTTCCCGAGCACGCAGCGCCATTGCCTCCCGGTCTCGAACGAAGGAACTCCGGCGATGGTGCGAAGTCGCGATAAGTAATGACGTCGACTGGAAGCCTGGGGCAGGCACGGCAGCCCGTCGTCTCGATCGGCGGTATGAAGTACAAACGGTAACTGATCCAACGGGCACCACGCGCTACTTAGAAGGAAAGGCGACGCAGTCTGGACGCGAAGTCGTCGAGAGACGTTGCCGCGCGCTTTCATTCCGCTGGTCAAATAGACGAATCCCGTGCTGCGATGGTGCTTCTCGTCGATAATGGAGACCTCCGCCTGGACGCCGAACCCATCGAGACGCGATGGATATACGCGCGCAATACGAACGTCTTCGACCGCGATGTCTTCCGGCAATCGAAGCATCGGCAGCAGCCCATTGCGCCATACCTCTGAGCGGATGAGGTCGGGAAGGTCCAGTGCCTTCGCAGATGTGTTACGATGTTTCGTCATCGAGTTACCTGCCCGTTTCCCATTCACGGCTTCGCAAGACCTCATGCGCGCGATTCAATAGCCATGAGGCGCTTTCCTTCCACGACGGTCGGAGATGCCTCAACAACCCCCATGCCCGGCGCACGCACGCGTACGCGAACCACCACGGAGCGGACTGGGGATTGAATGCACCGTTTCCGTTCCGCCAGGCGTCGATAATTTCCTGCGAGACGAACTCGGCAGACCCCTGGCACGCAAGGCTCTTTCGAAACTCAAGTTCCGCGGCCAGATTGCAAATATCAGTCGTCGGATCACCCAGTGCCGCACGATCCCAGTCGACCAGAAAGAGCTGGGTTCCTTTTTGGATGATCTGACCGGTATGCAGATCGCCGTGGATCGGTCGCAGATCAACCGGGAGAGGCGGAAGAGTCTGGGCCCAGTCTTTCAAGGTGCGAGCAATTGCTGCGAGCGTCGGCGCGGCCAATGTCAGTTCAGACAACATCAAGGGCGGCAGTGGATTCGGCATCGAGAGCGCCTTCATGGGCCAAATCTCTCGCAGTCGCGAAAGGCTTGCGATTCGCCCGCAGGCGTCGAGTACCGCGTCGTGGTTTCCCGCGTCGGCTTGCTCTCGAAGGGATGTTCCTCGAACAAACTCGGTGGCCAGCAGGTGATACTCGGGCATCGACGCCAGTGGAGTTGGGGCATCAAATGGAGTTCCGATCTGCGCGAGCGCCTTCTTAACCGCTCTCAACGTCGACACCTGATCGGCGGATGTATCGATCCTTGAGACTCGGACGTAAGCGCGAACCCATTTCTCGACGCCGCCGGTCGAGGTCCAGAGGCCCTTCATGCGGCAGACGAGTCGCGATTCAGGTACATACTTGATGGGGGTGCATCGCCAATCGCCATTGGACCAGCGTCCTGTTCCCCATAAGTCGCCAAACCAATCGGCAGAGGCGTCCTTCAACCAGTCCTCACGACGCAAGTCACGAATCGGCCTGAGCCGCCGGTCGCGCGGATACCGGAACAGGTCAAACGCACCGCCGTGGGCCCGAATCCGCGTGGCCGATGCATGTCTGTCTCCCTCCGCCGGCCATCGCGCATACACGATCACCGGACGATCGCTGCATTCATCGCGAAGCTCATAGGCGATTCGGCAGGCGCGGCCCGGCTGATAGATCGCCTCCGTCGCCGTGCAGCGCGTCCACGCGCTGCGCTCCTCCTCCGACACATCCACGAGGTGTTCGCGGCACAGCGAGAGCATCGCATCCGGCTGGGCAGCCCTGGATATGCCGGGTATGGCCGCGTCGGCGGGCAGTTCAAGTTGAATGACCGGATCGGTCGTCATGATATTTCCACCCCTGTCTGCAGCGCAACGTCAGGCGCACCAGGCGAGCCGAGGCCGGGCACATCGCGACCAAAAAGGTCGCGATAGAGGCCATTTGTCTGCATCAATTCCTCGGGCGAACCGGATTGCGCCACAGCGCCCCCCTGGAGAACGATGACGCGGTCCACCGTGGCCAGCGGACGCAGCCCATGTGAAATCAAAATGGTCGTGCGGTCCTTCATGGCGCGTTCGAGCGCCGTGCGGACCCGGGCTTCGGTTCGGGCATCCAGGCCGGTCGTGGGTTCGTCGAAGATGAGAATTCGGCCGTTGCGCAGGGCAGCGCGTGCCAGCGAGACGAGTTGTCGCTGGCCGCCTGACAACGTGAATCCGCGCTCGCCGACTTTGGTGTCGTAGCCTGCCGGCAGCGATTGGATCCAGTCATCGATTCCAAGCGACGCGGCCGCCGCGCGAATATCGTCAAACGTCGCGCCAACCCTGCCCATCGCAATGTTCTCGCCGATCGTTGTACCGAACAGGATGGTCTCCTGCTGCACCACGCTGATCTGGCGACGAAGCGATTCGATGGTGAACTCGCGAATGTCCCGCCCATCGATCTTTATCAAGCCAGAGGACGGGTCGTAAAATCGGAGCAGCAGCTTGACCAGGGTCGATTTGCCGGCGCCTGTTGGCCCCACCAGGGCCACGCGCTGTCCGGGCAGGATGTCCAGTTGAATCTGTTTTAGCGTGAGGGACTGGTTGGAATATGAAAAATCGACATGATCGAACGTCACGCAGCCCTTGAACTGTGGGGCCTCGATCGCGTTCGGACCATCCGTAATCTCCGGCGCTGTCTGCAGAACCTCGCGCACCCGATCGGCACAACTGGATGCCTTGGCCATTCGGCCCGCGGTTCGCGCGGCCTGTCGAATGGGCTTCAGGAGGCTGTTGAAATACGACATGAACACGATCAGCATTCCGGGCGTCATGGAGCCTGAGCGAACTTCCTCCACGCCGAAATAGAGAATTCCGCATGTCCCGATCGCGGTGACGAGGTGAACCGTCCGCGCAAGCCGGCTGCGCAGCTTGACAGTCTTGAGCCCTGCGCGAAGCGTGGAACGTGACAACCGGCTGAATCGCTCCTTTTCCTCCTCTTCGCGGGTGAAGGCCTGCACCAGGGCCATGGCGCCTAGCACCTCGCCGGCGATGCTGATGAGGTCGCCTTCCTTCTCCCTTGCCTTCTTGACAGCCGTGCGGAGCTTGACCGTCAGCAGCAGTGTCGCCAGCACCACCAGGGGAATGGTCGCAATTGAAATCAGGGCGAGAGCGGGCGCCATTGCGAACATGAACACCAGCAGCGCGACCACGGTGATCGCAGCGGCCGCCAGTTCGAACAGCGATTCGATCAGCAGCTCCCGCAGCATCGTGATGTCGCCGGTCAACCGGAGCAGCAGATCGCCGGTGCGATTGCGCTCGTGAAACCGCAGTGACAGCAGTTGCATGTGCTTGAAGAGCTGGCGGCGAAGGGTGTTGGTGATCTTGTGGGCCGTGCCGGCCTGAAGCAGTTCGCCGACGTAATCGAAGGCTCCCTGGAGGAGGGCAATGAGAATTACGGCGAAGCACGCGGCGAAAAGCACCTCGTCCGGGTTACCAAGCCACGAAAGCAGTCCCTTTAACCAGGGCCGCGGCGGTTTGTTCAAGAGAATATTGTCCAGCACGACCTGCACCGGCCACGGCGCCGCGATTGTCATGACCGTGCCCAGGATCGTGGCGATCATCGCTGCCGCGAGCGCGGCCCTGTGCTTCCTGAGTGTCGCGCCAAAGAAAGCCAGCGTGCGCGCATATTCCCTCAGGTCGAGGACACCCCGCGCCGTCTTGATTCGAAGCAGCGTCACGCGAGTATCTCCCCAGTCACTCCCAACGACTCCAGGGGAGGTCTCCGATCTGCGGTCGCCCCGGCGCCCGACAATTCAACCCTTGTCGGGTGAGCAGCCTGGTCAAGCCATTCCGCGAGCACCCCGATTGCTTTCTGAATATCGAACTGGGCTTCGGCCCGAGCGCGCCCGGCAAGCGAGTATCGCGCTGCAGCGTCGCGGTTCTGAAGCATCTCGCGAATCGCGGTGGCTAGGCCCGGTTCGTCGCCCGGCTCAACGAGCAGGCCGGTTTCACGGTTCCTGATGATTTCAGGAATTCCCGAAAGACTCGTGGACACACATGGGCAGCCGGCCGCCATGGCCTCAAGCAGCACCGTCGGAAGGGCGTCCATGTTCCCGTCAGCGGCCTCGATGCAGGGCAATGCAAAGACACTGGCGGTGCGCAGCGCTTCGGCGACGCGCTCCTGTGGCCATGCCCCGACGAGATTCACGCGCCCCTTGAGATTCAGATTGGCGATTTCCGTCTTGATCTCGTCCTTCATCGGGCCTTCGCCGACGATGTCACAGCGAAATGTCTCGCCCTGGGCGGCGAGGATTCCGCAGGCGCGGACAAGGTGAATGAACCCCTTCTTTTCGATCAACCGGCCCACGGTGAGAATCGTGCCCGGATTGCGCGAAGCGGCGCTGAAGGGAAATCGCGACAACGGTATTCCGTTGTAGAGCACGCGAATCCTGGATGTGTCAGCGAGGATCCGCTCGCGAAGGTAGCGTGCGTTGAATTCAGACACGGTGACGCAAAAGGCCGAGGCTGCGATCATGTCCCGAAGCAGGGCCTGATTGACGTTTTCGCGAAAGATGTCAAAGGCGTGCAGCGTCACCGAGTAGCTCGGGCCACCCATCAATCGCGACAGAAACGCAACCCTGGCCGCGTAACCGCCAAAATGCACATGAACATGTGA
>CAYXEY010000471.1:0-4733 GCA_964464105.1 uncultured Planctomycetaceae bacterium | reverse complement strand
GCAGAAACACGGTCGGATGACAGGGATAGCGAAAGCCGGGCCAGATGCCGCCGGACTGGCCCCGATTGCGCAAGTGCCACATGTCGGCGCCCGCCTTCTGCAGGATCTTGATGCCCTCGCCGGTGTTGCCCGGGCTGCCGAGCGGATACGCCTCGGACAAGCCAAAGTAGTCGCGCTGCATGTCGAGGTTGTTCTCGAACCCCCCGGTGCACAGGACGACACCGCGACGGGCCTTGATGTTCCTCCGCACGCCGTTGACCGCCACCACCGCACCGAACACTTCGAGCGTATCGGGGTCCTGAATCAGGTCCACCAGCGCCGTCTCGAACTGGCGCCGGATGCGCTTGCGCTTTTCGACGTTTGCCTTGAATGCCAGCCACACTCCGCTCGGCGCCGGCAGGATCGTCGCCGAGTGCGCCACCGCCGCAACCGCCCCGAGCTCCGGGTACTCCAACACCGCCTCGCGCGCGGACCAGCCCGAACCGTGGATGTACTGGGCACCGGCTTCCTTCGCCCGAGCCTCGATGTACGGCTCCAGCTCGACCATGCGCCGTGCCCACGCGTCCAGCATCGGTTCCGGGATCGGATTCGTGGCGCTCATAGTGCGCTGATAGTCCTTGAGCGCCTCGACGTCCTTGGAGATGAGCAGGGACTGGCCCGACACGCGCGCGTTTCCACCCGCATGACGCTCGGGCATCTTCTCGATCAGCAGCACGTCCGCGGCCGGGTCGCTGTCGTGCGCCTCGATCGCCGTGGCGGCGCCGGAAAGCCCGAAGCCGCACACGAGAACGTCGGTCTCATCGTGCCATTCGCGAACACTGCCCAGACTTGCCATCGCTGCTCCTGCTTTGAAATTCGTAGCTCATCGCGAGGCTGCACAGTGTCGTGCCCCGCGCCGCACCTGGCACCTGCGACCGCACCTGCGTCAAGCAGGCGGCCCATGCTCGTCGCCGATGCTACGAATGCCGGACTTGGCAGACAAACAACTAATTTTCCTCGGCTACAACGTTCTGTTAACCGGCGTGCAATTCTGACCAAGCAAGGGGTGCAACCGGCGTCCAAAATTGACCACCCCGTACCCTGCAGGTCACCAGCACATTCGGGAAAAAGAACCAGCTCCAGTGAGTCTCCTTCGGCCCCTCCCTCAACTCTGCGAGTGCTTCCTCATAGCAATCGCGCTGCGCATCAAGGAAGCACTTCAGATCGAAGGAATCACTTGATCCGTTGGGCATCGAAACTTGAGTATCCGGCGGAGCATGTATTCAGCGGTAGTACATATCGACCACACAATTGAATCCACGTTCGTTCAGGATTTCGGCAATGGCACTTAAATACCCGAGTTCCGTCAAACGATATCGCATCTCCACCTCTGCACGGAGACGCAGGTTTTTCCTTCGCGATTCAAGTGAAACCCAGTCGAAGTGCTTGGCCAGGAAACGCAAGGCTGGCCATCTCAAGTCGTTGCGCTCAAGGTCAAGGACAATACCGCACGGATAGCAATCCTGGTCATCGGTCGGCATCGTGGTCTTGTCTGCCTCGACGGCCAGGATACCCGCAGCCCTTGCGGCTTCGAGCGCCTCAAGCACGTCTTGGAACCTGACAATCTTTTCCGCCATCGACTTCTCTCACGCACTCCCGAATCGGCCACTCGAAACTCGCGTCGCAGGCACGTTCGCGTGCTCTGTCCAATCACCCATCGACGGTCTCAGTCGCGCCTCCGGGTCCGCGGGCTGCCCGATTGGAGGGTGACCCAAGCCCCCGCGCGGTGAGTTCATATGTGAGCTGTAAATAGAACATTTACAAAGATGCTACGCATCCGCCCATTTGAAATTGATGACCTGGTGCGCTGGATCGGATGGTGCCAGATTTCGAAAGGTCGCCACGCACGGCAGCGATTTGGCCAGCTCCTTCGCCGCCTCCAGATGATTGACAGCCCCATCAGGTTCTATGTAAGCGACATGCCTACACATGTTCATGCCTGTACCCAGCCTCAACGCCAAAGCAGGCCAGGCAAGGCCATCGCGCCCTGGCGTGACAGTGAAGACGCCGGAAAGCTCGAACAGCTCGAGAAGCGCCTGCATCCGATCTTCCCGAATCGAATTGTCGAGCACATAGAAAGTCTGGATTTGATGCAGCGTAAGCTGCTCGAAGAAATGACGCATAACCTGGGAACAGTACGCGCGCGTGAAGCGGTCCAGCACCGTGAGCTCCGCAATGTATCGGTACAAACGGTCTTGCGCTGCGCCCGCCACAAACAAGAGCCCCGATTTGTCGGCAGGCTCCAAGGCCTCGAAGGCGGCGCGCGTACCCGCAACCATGTCCCGCGCAATGCTGGTGTCATCCTTGGCGACGCGCATTTGCTCCACCGCAAGAGGGAATGCGACGACACAGTCGAAGCATTCCGCGGCTCTCGACGGGCCACTCATGTCTACTCGAACTGAATCCACGATCGCACTCTTCCCGTCTTGATTGCCAAACTGAGAACGAGAGCCTGCAACGGGATGCTGAACGACATCCCGCCTCGCCCGGAACCTTGATCAGTATCCCACAACAAGACTGCGTGAAGTCTCGTAGCCACGGGCGCCGGCCGCAACGCGCCCCGAGCGAATGGCCGAAACGAGAATCCCCGCGCGCCGACTCGATAGTCGCCCACGATCTCGTGGCGATTTGAGGTGTATCATCGTGGCTGCAAGTTCCCACGCAGCATCTCCTGCGCCATGCCATGGATTCCCTTTCCAATCACGGACGCCTTGAGGCAAGCCATTCTGGAATTGGCGAGAAAGCCCGGCATCCGTTCGATCTCCTGCCCCTTCGACGACTTCGCGCTTTGGAAGGGGCTACTCCAGGAGCAGGTTCGACGTAGCAAAGCGATGAACCTTTCACCTCAGGAAGCACTACGCCTCGCCGGACCCGACTCCGGCGTGCCCGGCATCGCCTTGGGGTCCCCGATTACCGATGACGATGACTTCCCCTCTGGCGCTGGCCTGACCACGACGGCCCCCTCACTGGAATTGTGGGGCGGCGAACTTCACATCCCCTTCGAGGGCGCCTCAGGCGGCGACCTGTTCATTCTGCCCGAGTGGCACAACGCCTTCCCCGAAAGGCTTTCCCGGCCCGGCGCCAGGTTGCATTGGATGGTGATGAAGCCCTGCAACTACCTCTTGACCAACCGCGACCTGGGTGAGCACGAATGTGCCACCCGGACCCTCGTCGCAGACTGCTTCCTCTACACGAGCAACGCGCCGCACGTTGACTGCAATCCTTCTCACCATTTTAGAACACCGCTGAACGGTTCCACGCCTGGCGCCTGAACGGCAAGGCGGCGGTATCACCGGTGGAAAATCGAGGATCCGCCGCGCCTCAGGCTTGGTAGCGCGCTACTACCCCTCATCATTGGCAGAGCCGCGGTAGACAACCTGCCCATTCTCGCGACCAATAACCACGATTGTGCTCGATCGCTGTGCGGGCCCGCCGGACTGCTCGATGTACGCGATCCAGCAATCTCCCAAGTCCACGCCGTACAAGACTGGACCACGACCTGTAAGCTCCTCCGGCAGCAGGACCGCACGAACTCCTATGCCAAGACCGTGAGCCAGGACATCGGATTTGGCGATCTCCGCTGCCTGCTCACGAGAAATCATTCCGCCACCTTGCTCCTTTCGTGCGCTCCCCTCCCGATCCCGCTCATACCGTCTCGTCGCGGGAAATTTCGGCAGCCACTTTTCGCGTCGCACGGCCCAGAGCTCATACGTCGGGGTGAACTGATCCGACGCATCCAGCGCGCCCAGATTCACCTCGACTTCATCGTCGCTGCGCCCGAACACCGATGAACCGCACCGGGGACAGAAGCACCTCCCCGCGTACTCGCGTGTCTCGCCCTCGATCGTCACGGAATCCTGCGCAAACACCGCCGAAGCATGAAAGAGCGCCCCATGATGCTTGCGACAATCGAGGCAGTGGCAAACCCCGACCCGGAACGGCCGCCCCAACGCGACGAACCTAACCTGGCCACACAAACACCCGCCGTCGAATCGCTCCATGGCGGCACCCCCCTGCCCCTCGCCCGCCGCACAACTACTGCGGCTCAGCCTGCAAAACGCTCTTCACCGTCCCATCGACAATCGTCACCACCATCGGCGCCGCCTGCATACCGCGCCGATAAGTCCATCGCTCAATCGTCGAAGTTCCGAGCTTGATGACATTCCCCGGTCTCGCGTCAGGTCCACGAACCTCCACAGTCTCCGTCGTCTTCGAGTCCGGCTCCCCGCACTTCTCCCTGATCTCCGCCGGCGACAAATCCTCCGACACCACCCGGCGCCCTCCCCTGGACGAGTCCGCATTGACGGAAGCGACAGAGAGCATAAACAGAACCATGAAAGCAGCGCTACGGCGCACAGCGGCACGCCAGATCACAACAGCCACGCCTTCCTTTCACGACCGCTTGTCGATGAGCCACTGCATCAGCCCTGCCAATACGACGCGCTCGGCGAGCTCATTGGGACCCATCAGATAGAGGCCCCGCGCGTTGTCTTGCAGGTCGTCGAAATTCTCTGACGTGGTGTGATAGACCATGTAGAATTCTTCGTGATCATGCGACTGCCAGCGGCTAATGTAGTCGCGGACTTCCGCGCGATCGGTTGAGGATTTCACCTGAACGAAAGCACGACGACCGCTTAATGTGTACTAGCTACGACTTGATCTGACATTATCATGACGCATGAAGATGCGAAGGA
>CAYXEY010000470.1:0-4741 GCA_964464105.1 uncultured Planctomycetaceae bacterium | reverse complement strand
AATCAACATATGCCTGCTCGGTGCGAATGCTGTAATGCTTCAGGCGAATCTTGCCTCGTACCTGGTCCAGCAACTTGGGCGCATGAGACGGATTAGCTGACATGTTTTAGGCTCCACTATTTATTATTAGTACTCTGATTTATATGAATACTACAATAATTGAAATAGCAATGAAGATTGCGGGTTACTTCCCGTCACTTAGGATGTCTACTTCACGTTGGGCAGACAATTAACTAACCTCGCCAAAACGCTGGGACCAAAATTTACAATGCAACTTACCCCGCCTAAATTTATCATTCCACCTTCGGCCAATACTCTTGCTGATCCAGCAGCCTATCGCGGGCTTTACGCCTTCCACAAATACTGGGGCAAGAAGCCGGCTGAGCCGATGCGTTACCTAATTCAACAGCTGTGCCCGGAAGGCGGGCTGGTGGTTGACCCATTTCTAGGGTCTGGAATTGCAGCACTGGAAGCGATTCAGTTGAAGCGGCGCGTGGTTGGCATAGACATCAATCCCACTGCTGTCCGGCTAACTCGGATGCTGGTTTCTCCGCCAACGGCTGCCGCGCTTGATGAGGCATTCCGGCATGTGAGCGCGGTAGTCAAAGAGGCGGTTCTTGAAAGCTACGCCACGGCGCAGAAGAAGCCCGCCACGCATTACGTCTGGCGCAATGGCGTAATGGAAAAGGTCTGGCTGACGAACGGGGAGAGCCGCAATCGTGTGGAGTTGCAGCCAAGCGAACAGGACATCTCGCTCGTAGAGCGGTTCGCGTCCTATCAGCCGCAGCGGTTGCGCGCGCCGCGATTTTTCACGAACTCGCGTATTAACTCCTCGCCGTCGCTCACATTGAAAGACTTGTTCACCGGGCGAGCACTGCGCAACATCGAACTTCTGTTAGCAGCGATTGATGACCTGCCGGAGGCGGCACGAGAGCCGATGCGGCTAGCATTAACGGCTTCGGTCGGTCAGATGAGCAAGATGGTCTTCGCCATCACGGGTCGAGGCAAAACGACCGGCGCAAGCAGCGAGAAGATGGAAGTCGGCTCGTGGGTGATTGGCTACTGGCGGCCCGAACAGCATTTTGAAATCAACGTTTGGAATTGCTTTGTGCGACGTGTAAAGAAACTCATCAAAGCGCTCGCTGAATCAGAATCCGCTCATATCTCCGCCAAAGCCGGCCAGTTTCCAGCTGTTTGCGACGGCGATGCTGATTACGCGATTCTGAATGGCGATTGTCTCGCGCTGCTTCCACAACTCCCCGACAAGTCGGTTGATTTGGTCATCACTGATCCACCGCATGGCGACCGGATTCCATATCTGGAGCTTTCGGAAATGTGGAATGTCATCCTTGGCGAAGAACCGCCGTTTGAATCGGAAATCGTGGTGTCGAATGCCAAGGAACGCGGGAAGAAGTCAATCGTCTACAACGAAGCCATGTCAAGGTTTCTGGAAATCGCGAGCCGTAAATTAACCGACAAAGGCTTCCTTGTGCTGTTCTTCAACGCGCGGACGGAGGCTAGTTGGAAATTCTTGGAAAACTTTAACAACAGCGCTGACATCGCTGGAATAACGTATTGCGGTTGCTTTCCGCTGGTTTATTCGGCGGCGTCGGTTGTGCAGGATAACCGGGACGGGGCGTTGCGCACAGATTACGGCCTCGTCTTCTCCCGTGAGGCGACTGCGGCTCATTCGCTCGCCGACATTCCAGGATGGGCTTTCACTCTGCCAACACCAAAAGAATAATCATGCCGCTGACTTTCCCTCAAGCTGACGCCTTGTTTCGCCAAGACAAACTGAACGAGCTTGTTGCCGATGCTGAAGGACGCCGCTTCCTCAAGCTGCGCTCTTTGAACCGTACAGAATATCTCGAGCGCCTGTTTCAGTCGGCCGGCATCGCACGACCGGACGTTGGTGCACGTCAGCTGTTCGATGCCGCGTTCAACGCTGGCATCAATACTCAAACGATTGAGGCGTGCGCTCGCGACATCTACCGAGAGGAGCGTGAACAACGCCGAGCCAACGAAGCGGAGTTGGTCAATCAGCTTTACCGCGTGCAGGAGTTCAATTGGGGCGGCCTTCACCAGAATAGTCTGGAGAAAACCATCGTTGATAATTACGTGAAGAAAATCACGGATTACGAGGCGCTGTGCCGATGCGTAGAAAACGAGTTACTGACCAGCCTACGCGGCTACGTGGTGTGCTCATGGTATAACCACTGGACTTCAATCATCATTGAGGACATTTTCAAAGACCATGCCATCGTTTTACCAGCCGTTGGTCTGGTGAAGAAGATTGATTTCTTCGTCCGCGACATGCCGTTCGATTTAAAGGTAACGTATCTCCCCGAGGGCTATCTCAAAGAGAAACGGCAGGCAGCGGAACTCCGCCCTGAACTGACTCTGCTAAAGCGCGCCGCTCGCACTCACGGTCTGCCAATTTCCTCGGACTTAGCTGACGCCGCGCTTCTTCAAGACCTTTGGGCGAAAGTGTCAGACCATCCAGCGGGGGAGTGCAGACAACTCATTGTGGAGCTTGTGAATTTTCGAAATACGCTCGTTACCGAAGTAGAGGCAGACTCAAGCGGCTTGATTCGCTGGCTTTACGAGAATCAGGGCGACCGTCGTTTCGATGCATCAAACCGCATGTTTCTCGTGCTCGTCGACCAACGAAACTACTTCGATTCATGGAAACTCAAGCGAGCGAAGCCGCTCATGGAAGAAAAGATTCGCAGCTACTTGGACGGCTGCGGCAACAATCCAGGGCGACGAATTGAGTTTGATTGGGATGGCGATCGTTATTCAACCCTTTCAGACGCGATTATTGTGCGGCACCAGTAACTGCCCAACCAATCGTTCCAGCGGACGCGCTAAAGCGCGCCGCTGAACTCAAACGTTAGCCATTCACACCTCGTCATGCCTCTCGTCCAGATCAAGATTAACGACCAACTTCTGATACCGTTCGGTGGGCCCAAGTGGTCAATTGACCGCATTAGCGTTGTCGGCGTATCTACCACCGGAACTTACCTTCAGTCAGACAGCCCCCTTGCATACATCGACAAGTCAAAGGAGCAGGCTCTTCGGCTGCGGGACTTCAAGCAGATAATGCCCGGTACATGGCCTGATATCGAAGTGGCATCCGAAGCACTGCACTTTATTCGAGACCATTTGAAAGAGAAATGCGAACTCGCCACAAACCATGAACGCAGGTTCTTGGATCTGTATTTCGAGTTTTGCCAAAAGAGCGTAGCCGCACCGGAATACATGGCTCGCCTATACGGCGACCGGAAGAACTGGAAAGCACCCTATGACGACGACGATTGGGTATTTGAGGCTCTTATTCCGTTGCCCCAAGCACACCTCTATCAAACCAACCCCCTCGAAGACGACTACTCATTCGTTCCGAGTCGAATGATGAAAGTCGACTTCGCCTTTTGGACCGGAAAGCGGCTGGTTGCGGTCGAAGTTGACGGCGGTAGCCACATCGGTAATGAATCACACGTCGAGAAAGACCGGCTACTGCTACGTTCCGGGGTACATATTGTTCACATCCTGAATAGCGAAATCACGAAGTACGGCATCAAGGTCATCGAACGCCTCTTGCCCTCTGAAATAATAGAGTTCTGGCGATCACCAGAGAGTAAGTGGCGTAGCAATCCGCTTTCCGAAATCCCTTTCTGAATGGCTAACCTCTCGGTCAACACGGTCCGCCTGCAAGCTGCGCTTGCAGGTTCCCTCCGCGGCTTCGCCGCTCCGGCGGCCGGTTACCTCAAACGGTTAGATGCCATATGGAACGGTCCGCCGCCACCGACGATCTTGTTACTTGTCCCGGTTGTCATGTCCGTGACTACCTACGTATTCGGTGGATTCCAGAGATTGACCATCGTGTACATGAGCGAACAGAGCTTGGTTGCGCTAAATGCAATAAATGGTTCTCGGCCAAGGAAGATAGGTGGTGTTTCGCTGAGTGGAACGATTGGGCATGCGAGCAATGGGCGATAGCTGGCCACAAAGTTCCACATGCAGAGCTTTATCGCCTGCTTCTACAGGAAGCAAGAGAAGAACAAATCCAGCGCACTGCAGCGAAAGCGGTATCGCGGTATCTAGCCGAGAATATTGCCGGTCAATACCCACTGGTTGCAGGGGATAGATTCGAATCCAAGAGAGAACCGAAGGGCTTTTGGTCAGCAATTTCCATCGAGGCGGTTTACGGCACCAACACCGGACCATTCTGCATAATCAAAGCCCGCAACGTCCTTCCGAGCGGGATTCTAGGTGACATTACTCACGAGTTTTGGAGTCAAAACTCCCAACTTAAGAAGCTACGCCCTTTTTGGAAGCCAAGCATTTGGCGTCAAGTTAAGGCGGGCGATGCATGCATCTTGAATGGCGCCGAAGGTGTGGTCCTTCGTGCAGATGCTAGGGCACGAATAGCAGTAGTAAATATTGACGGCACGCAGGTTGAAGTAAAGAAACTCAGCGAGCTACATGTTCCCGTGTTCCGCGTCGAAAATGGCATCTAACCCGGCGCTCGACCCCGTTCCCTTCGGTCACTGGACGCTGCGCGATGAGGCCGCGCAGCGCCGGTGAATTCAGACGTTGGGCGCCTAACTGGAGATTAAATTGAATCGACCCGAGTATTTGAAATTCAGCCAGAAGGCGCTGGCACTCTTGGCTGTACTGTTTGGGGCGATGACCATCTTTGCGGGCTTTCGCGTCCTTGCCGGAACAAACCCTGGATACG
>CAYXEY010000469.1:0-4742 GCA_964464105.1 uncultured Planctomycetaceae bacterium | reverse complement strand
AGATTTCGCAGCGGGGCCGAACCAGGCGATTTTCTCGCCCTCTGTGACCACAACCGCATCGGCGATCCGCTCCAAGTTCGACATGCCGACGAAACGTCCGTCGGCATGGCACTCGGCGCGTGGACCATGATTCGCGGAGTCAACGGGATTGCGCAGCGGCCCCGGTGGGACGACGACGAGTTGACCGATGTCTTCAATTCGAATGCGCATGGAGTGCGGCGCATGGACCTTACGACGCCGGCTGCGTCGCCGCGCATCGATCGGTCGCCACGGTGTTGCGGGAAGTATATCCCCCCAGCAGCACCGGCACGCCATCGCCCGGTACGTCGGCGAAGGGCACCTCCATCGAGCCGTCGGTGCTTGGCCCGAATTGCCCCGTGCCGGTCTGGCCTTTTGCGGCGCGGACCTCGAAGTGCAGATGCGGGGCCATGCTGATTCCCGTGTTGCCGGACACGCCGATGATGTCGCCGCGGGCCACGACATCGCCGATCTTCACACAGGCGCCGTTTTCGGGCAGATGCCAGTAAGACGCGGCGGTGCCATCGGCGTGTTCGATGCGAACGTAATTGCCGCAACAGGTTCCGGGCGTGAACGGACAGTTCACATCGGGGCAGCTTTGCCGCATGGCGATGACCTTGCCGGCGCGGGCCGCGAGGATGGGTGTGCGGAAGGGGAGCATGAAGTCGATGGCGTACTGTCCGACATGACTGCCGAGACCGGCGACGCCGAAGGAGCCTTGGGCGACAAGGTAAGTGGAATCGGCGGCGAAGGGGAGAAAATAGACGGCCTCGTCATTGAGGGAGGGGACTCCGAGGGCGCCGGAGAGGTCGCCGCCCGGCTGTGTGGTGGTCGGCGGTGTGCAGCGTATGCACGAGACGATGGCGCAGGCAGTGCCGACGATGACCAGCAGGGCAACCGTTGGGCGGGCGATGGCGCGGCGTGCGGTCGATGATGCCGGTGTCGTGGCCTGGATGTTGTGAGACATGTGTCTCCTTGATGGCGGCGAAGTCACCGGCGCTGACGGACGCACCGCGTGTTCACACGGCCAAGCATAAGGCCGCTTGATCGTGCCACCCGGCTGAGCAGCCGCATCAAGCAGGCCTTATCGTAATCGAGGTCAGCCCGCGATCCGCGGGAAATCGGCGCGAATATCAAATGCGAAAATCGGACGCATCGTGCGTCACCGGTGGCGGGCCTCGATCTGGTTGCGAATTCGGGCGGTCCATTCCGCTTCATTCTCGGCCGCGCGGGGCTCGATGGTCGCGCCGGTCAGTCGCGATAGACCGGCGGCGGCGATGTCCGCGACGGTGCGAACCGAGGGCAGCGGCGCTGGCTGCGAGACGGGTTGCGTGGTTCGCGTCGCCATGTGAGCGGTCACGCGGAGGATTTGATGTTCGGTGGCGAGGATGGCGTGAAACGTCTCGGTGTCCGCAAGGGCGTGGACCAGCGTGGCGACAGGGTCGCAAGACTTGGCTTGCGCGAGCGAGGCGAACGTGCGCTCGGCCGAGGGTGTGATGGCTTCGGCGAGCGATTCGGCGGCCTGCGCGCGGACGAGGGCGTGCGGTCGGCGGGTCAGCGCGTCGCACAGCGTGGCGATGGCGAGGGCGTCAGAAGTGCGGCCCAGCGATGCGAGCGCCGAGCAGGCGACTTCCTGATTGGGCGATTCGGCGGTGTCGCAGAGCAGGGCGATGGCGGCTGGTGTGCCGGAGAAGGCGAGGGTTGTGCCGGCGGATTCGCGGATGTCTCGATCGGGATCGTGCAGCAATGGCGGGATGATCTCGATGATTGTCGTGATGGGTCGCCGCCCAATCAGGAGGAGGGCGATGGAGCGAATTTCGGGACGGGGGTCGCGGGCGAGGCGGCTGATCGCGGGCAGGGCGTCGTCGCCGAAGGCGGAGAGACAGGAGATGTAATAGGCTTGATCGGTGGGTGTCGTCGCAGCGGCCAGTTGATGGCCCCACCATTCACAGCGGATTCGGTTGCGAAAGATGACGACTGTCGCGAATGCAATCGTCATGAAAACGAGAGTGGCAATGAAGCGGCGGTTGGAGGTGCGAGCCGATGTGGGTTGCATGGCTTGAGGTGTTTCGTCCATGCGGGCGATGACTCACGCTCGCACTGGCAGCAAGCCGCCAGTGGCCCCCATGAGGTGCTCAGGCGCATGCCGACGCAACGGCCGTCGGCATGGCACCCCAGATTGAAACGCCTAACGCCAAGCTACGGGCGGCCGTAGTGTCGGAGTTTCCATTGGCGTCGGCGGGCCTGCTTGCCGAGCTTGGCCTCGCCGGCGGTGACCAGGTCTTTCCAGACGTCCTTCCAGTGCAAGGCGCCACCCTCGATGTTGGCAAGCAGCCGCATGAGCATCCGCAGCCGATCGGTTCGCGTACAGGCCGGGCTCGACGGAAGGCTGATCGACAGCCGCACGGCCGCGCGAAGCAGGTTGCGCGGATTCGAGCGCGACGTGCGACGGATGCCTTCCATGTCGATCAGGGTGAGCCGCGGCGGTTCGATGAATGGCGGTGTCCAGCTCACGAGCAGGTTGCCGGCCTTCAGGTCGCGATGCACAAAGCCGCGCTCGTTGAACATCTGCAGGAGCGAGGTGATGGCGTAGATCAATCGATCCTTCGCGTGCCGCATGCGCTGCTGCGGCAGGCCCGACAACTGCGTGGCGAGAAACGCCTCCAGGTCGACCGCACCGGCCACATAGTCGGTGATCAGCAGCGAATCGAGCCGGACGACCCGACCGGCGTAGCGCTCGATGACGGCCATCGGCTGGGCCACCGGCAGATCGCGGTTGAGCAGCATGTTGGCCATGCGCCATGCACGCTTGTTGCGCGACGGGCCGAACATACGCAACAATCGCTTCCACGCGTTTCGCGCGAGGGTGCGCTTGGCGATGACCAGTGGGCGGGTGGTCTCCAGCGGGAGCTCAGCCTTGCAGATCGTGGCGGTGTGCGAGTCCTTCAATAAGACATGCCGAACGGGATCGACCCACGAGAGGGGATCGCGTAGCAGATGCCGCCATTGAGAGCGTGTAAACGTGTGCCGCGCGGCGATGGCCGACGGACACGGGTGTTTGCTTTGCAGGAGTACGTGTCCGCTCCAGCCGGGGGCCGGTTTGATGCGGGCGAAGTAGCGACTGTCGCGCAAGGTGCGGCGATCGCGCTTGGACCAGAGCGCCTGGGCATGTCGATCGGCCTGGCGTGCGAGGTCGGCAGAAAGTCGACGTGGGTCGATACGCCAGTTTCGCGCATAGGAACTGGATTGGGCGAATTGATCGCGGTAGCCGAGATAACGTACAAGGAAGCGCAGCCGCCAGGAGCGCGTGGCATTGCGGCGGAACCACTGATTGAGTTGTGCGAGGTTGCGCACGACATCGACCAATGAGACGCTCGCGCCAGTACGAACCTTGTGTAAATCGACGAAGACAATCGCTGTGCCGGAGCGTCCGCCGCGAACGAGAATATTGCCGGGGTGCATGTCGCCATGTTGGTAGCCGCACTGGTGGGCGCGGGCGATCAGCCGGGCGAGGCCGTCGAGCAGGGCATCGGCCATGAGACGATCGTGTTGCACTTCCATCCAGTAGTCGGACAGCGGCCTCGCGCCGGGCACGGCCTCGGTCACGAGGATGGATTGCCCGGCTGATCGGAGGTTGCCGGTCCAGCCGCAGGCGACGGGCACGACCGAGCCAACGCCGAATGCCCCGGCGTAGCGTCCGACATCCCATTCTTCGACGGCGGTCGGTCCGCGGAGCCAAAGCTTGATCTTGTTGGCCGGGCCGCGCGGATGGTAGACCTTTATGAAGTAGTCGCGTCCGTTGATCGGAATTTGCCAGACGTCGCGCTGCGTATTCTGTTTGACCAGGACGGCGCCCGGCATCATGTCGAGGCGGTCCCAATCGACGATGCCATCGCGGATCAGCGGGGCGAACTCGGGGGTCACGCGCCAATGACGCTTGCCCTCGGCGAATTCGACATAGCCGATGGATGAACCCGCGGCGGCAGCCGGGCGCACAGAGACACTCTGGGGCATGTCGGAAAATCCGGCCGCGAGGCTGGGTGAGGCGTCAAATGCCCGGGGCGAGGCGAGGGGCAGGGCATTTACGAGATCGGCGTGACCCGAGTGCTCTCGAAGCGCTCGATCGATCGTAGGTGGGTCAGGAGGTCGGTTCAAGATCGAGCATCCAATGCGAAGACGACGCGGGCATTCTAACCGGGGATCGGGAGTCGGGTAGTCCGGGAAGAGCCTGATTCATGCGGCCAGCGCGAGCGATTCGGACCGCTCTATCCACCCTCTTTCGACTTTTTCTCTGCACGGCGGCGCAGGGCCGCCTCAATGAAGGGATCGAGGTCGCCGTCCAGTACGCGCTGCGGATTGCCGAACTCGACGCCGGTGCGCAAATCCTTCACGCGCGGATCGTCGAGCACGTAGTTGCGAATCTGATTGCCCCAGGCGATTTCACCTTTACTGCCGTATATTTTCGCCAGCTCGGTGTCGCGCTTGGCCTGCTCGATCTGCTCGAGCTTGGCCATCAGGATGCCCATGGCCTGGCGGCGGTTCTGCATCTGGCTGCGCTCGTTGGTGCATTCCACGACGAGTCCTGTCGGCAGATGGCGTATACGCACAGCTGTCGCGACCTTATTCACATTCTGTCCGCCGGCGCCACTGGCGCGGCGGAAGGTGATGACCTCAATGTCTTTTTCCGGCAACTCGATTTTGCTCTCTTCGAAGACCGGCAACAC
>CAYXEY010000468.1:0-4759 GCA_964464105.1 uncultured Planctomycetaceae bacterium | reverse complement strand
TCGGCGCGATTGGCGGGCGGCGTCGCCCGCCTGGAGAAATGCCGAGTCGCGCACAATCAAAGACGCCATCTTGATCGTTGCCGGAGTCGCGTAAACTGGCCCGCCATATCCAAGCTTGGACAGAAGCGGGAGACGTCCGGTGTGATCCAAATGTCCATGCGTCAGGACGACTGCGTCGAGTTTCGTGTTAGACGAGGCAGGAGGGCGGTTCAGCGCCTCGCTCTTTTTACCGCCTTGAAAAAGCCCGCAGTCCAAAAGCACACGCGCGTCTTTTGTCTCGACCATGTAGGCCGAGCCGGTCACTTCGCCGCCGGACGCTCCAATCACTTTAATCTTCATTTGCTCTTCTCCGAGGGCTTCTTCCTGCCGTCGATCGGGGTCAACAGCTTTCGCACGGACGGAGCGAGGCTGCGTCGAATCACATCCACCGCTTCAGCCGGAGAATCCGTCCGCCATCCGAAGCGTACTTCCTCCGCCGTGTAGACGCCTTGCTTTTGCAAGAACTGGCCCCACTTGCGCATGCCTTCCCAGAATGAGACGCCCATGAGGACGACAGGGAAGGGGCCGATCTTGCCGCACTGAATCAAGGTGGCGGCTTCGAACAATTCATCAAGCGTGCCGAGCCCGCCAGGCATGATGATGAACGCGCACGAGTACTTCACCAGCATCACCTTGCGGATGAAGAAGTAGCGAAACTCGACGCTCTTATCGACGTAGGGATTGGCGCTCTGCTCGTGCGGCAGAATGATGTTCAACCCGTAGCTTGCGCCGCCGGCTTCATGTGCGCCGCGATTGGCGGCCTCCATGATGCCGGGACCGCCACCGGTCAGCGTGGCAAAACCGGCGCGGGCCAGCTCGGCGCCGGTGGCGCGGGCGAGCTTGTAGTAGCGATGATTCTCTTTAAATCGCGCCGAGCCGAAGACCGTCACGGCTGGGCCGACCTGATAGAGCTCCTTGAACCCGCGCACGAACTCGCCCTGAATTCGGTCCAGCCGGGCGATTTCCTTCTCCGGCGTGCGGGTTTCGGCGAGAAACTTGCGCTCGGCATCCCCGCCGGCGGAGGGCAGTTCATAGGCGGCAGTGCCGGCCTTGGTCCAGTGCGTCTGCCACGCCTTTTCCCACTTGTCTACATTTCGCGGCGGCGGCGATGACGCTTTTGCAACTCGTCGTTTACTCATGTTCTGTTCCAAATGAACTCATCCATGTGGCTGCTGCCAGACTATGTCGTGAGTCGCTGAAAATCCTCTATTGCATCAGCGACGGACCGGAAACGGGTTACGCCGCCCAATACACCGTCAATGCCTTCCGCGCGGAACCGATCGCGAACCGGCGCCCGCGCCTCGACGACTTCGACACGAACTCCAATCCTGGAAAGATCGTGGGCCATGCCTGCAAGGGTATGGGCGCTTTGAATATCGATGTAGGGTGCCGCCGAGAGGTCCAGCACAACCAGCTCGGGTTGCACTGGCTGCGCGCGCACCTGGGATAGAATGGTGTCGCATACGTGGTCCGCGTTGAAATACACGAGGCTTGCCTCGGGTCGGAAGATCATGGCGCCGGGAATAAGCTCGTTGTCCTCGTGCCGATCATAATCTGAAAAGCGCCGCGTACCCTGAATGCGTCCGAGCAGGGCCACGTGCGGACGTGAGACCCTGCGGATCAACTGCACCAGCGATATGACGGCGCCGATCATGACGCCGCGCAGGAGTCCGGAGCCCAGGACACCGATGAGTGCAGCGGCTGCCACGACGAACTCCCGTCGATCTCCGCGCCACAATTCCTGAAGCGAGGACAATTTGAACAGGCCCGAGACCGCGACGAGGACGATGGCGGCCAGCACCGGCTGCGGCAAGTCGCGCAAAAGGCGCGTGCAGAAGAGCGTGATCACGAGAACGATCAATGCTGCGAGTGCGCCTGACAGCGGGGTGCGAGCGCCCGCGCCTTCGTTGACGAGTGACTGCGACATTCCGCCAGACACTGGAAACCCGGCGCCAAGACCCGCGGCGAGATTCGCGCCGGCCAGCGCGAGAAACTCCTGATTCGCATCGAGTCGACCGCCATGCTTGGCGGCGAAGCTGCGCCCGATCGCCGCGGTCTCAACCGCGCCAAGCAGGAAGCAGGCGAACGCAAGCGGCAGGAGCATGTTGAGATCGGACAATCGAATCGCAGGAAGGCCGATATCGGGCAGCCCCTGCGGTACTTCGCCCAGAAGTTTGACTCCGCGAGACTCCAGGCCGAGCAGCATGGCCCCGACAATTCCCCCGATGACCACGAACAAGGCCACAGGCTTGTCGCGCAGCAGCGTTTTTCCCAGCACGAGCAGCACGAGCGCGACCGCACCTGCGCCGAGGGATGCTGTGTTGGTTTCGTTCAAATGCCTGATGATATGGCCGCTGTTTTCCCAGAAATCTCCATGGGTGCCGTGAATGCCGCAGAGTTTGGGCAGCTGTGTGCTGGCCAGGAAGAGCGCGACACCGCACTTGAAACCGATCATGACGCTTTCGGAGATGAAGCTCACGATGACGCCGGCCCGTGCGATCCACGCAATGATGGCGATTATCGCGACGAGCACCGCAGTGCCTGCGGCCAGCGCGCCGAATCGTATCGTGTCGCCGCCCGCGATTTCGCCAAGTGTCGCGCCGACGAGCAGCGATATCGCGGAGGTCACCGAGATGACCGTGTGGCGGGAGCTGCAGAAGAGCCAGAACACCAATCCGCTGAATAGACAGGCGTAGAGTCCGGCCTGGGGCGGCAAATTGGCCAGCGACGCGTCGCCCAGGGCGCTGGGAATCAGGTAGGCTGCGAGGGTGATGCTTGCAACGACGTCGCCGCGCAGCCACGACAAGTCGTACGCGGCCAGCCATCCGCGTGCGGGCAGCCAGGGGAGTGCGGCCTGGTCGTTATGTGAGGCACTTTGCATGAACTCGCCTAACCACCCAATGCCATGGTCATGCCAACAAGCAAAATTCCGACCACCACCATGAGTACGCCCATTAACCAGGGATGATGTCCGGCGCAGCGGCCGAATGCGAAACCAAGGGCAAACAACATGGCCACGGCAATCGCATTGGAGACGCGCAGGGCCAGCGATGCGTCATTCATGAACAGGAATGGCATGGCCACGGGAAAGGTGGACAGAAACACAAGCAGAAAGACGGCGAGAGCACCGATCCAATCGTTCTTGTGCAGACGGGCCCGCATGGGCGGGGTGGGCAGTTGCTTAAGTCGCTGGAGCACGGCATCGAGTTCCGCCGGCTCAAGCACGGATGCAATCATCGACGGCATCGATCGTGCGACGATTGTGCGTGCATCCTCTGCATCGGTGGCATTGGAGATGGCCTCGTAGGTCACCCGGCTGCGCGCTTTGTGAATGAGGTTTCCCATGAGATACAACACGGCGTCGATCACGCCCCAGGCGAAATTGCAGCCCAGAGCGCCGATCAGCATTGTGCGAACGTTGTCGCGTCCCGCTTCGGCCACGCTCAACGATCCGGTGAAGGTCAGCACCATGATGACTCCGAAGATCACCTCGGAGATGCGCTCATAGGGTTCGAGCACGCGCTTCGCCGGCTCGACCTGGTTCACGGACCTGGGCATGTTGCTACCGGCCGATGGTGGCAAACGGCTACGAAACGGGCTGCGTCGTCGGTGACGGCCTCGGTTGCACGCGATCGCTGTTGATCATGCCGCGCCAGTTGGTGCGATCCTGCATCTGTTGCTTGATTTGCGGCGACACCAGATCGTTGCCGGCGCGAAGTTCCCATCCACCGCCGAGCGCGCGGTACAGAGTGACCATGCTCTGTGCCGCCGCCCCGCGGACCGCGATCAACCTCGATTGCGCTGTGATAAGGAACTGTTGCGCCGTGAGCACGCGGATGTAGTCGGCGGTGCCGCCTTTATACTGCTGGCTTGCGATATCGACTGCACGTGCCGCCGCCTCGGTGCTGCCGGTCAGCGGAACAACCTGGCGCTTTGCGCCGACCAGACTGGCCATCGAGTTCTCGACTTCGCCTTGCGCCCGAAGAACCAGTCCTTCGTAGTCGCTGATGGCAGCCTGGAACGCGGCATCCTGCACGCGAACGTTATTTTCGATTCGCCCATAGTTCAGGATCGCCCAGCGGAAGGTCGGACCGGCGAAGGCCTGAAGGCTGCTGCCGCGCCACAGATCACTGAAATGCTCGGCGGAAAGACCGATATCGCCGACCAGCGAGAAACTCGGATAGAAGTCGGCCTTGGCGATTCCGATTTGGGCGCTCAACGCGCCCAGCCGGCGTTCCGAGCGGCGAATATCAGGCCGGCGTCGAAGCAGTTCCGCCGGCACGCCGACGAAGACCGTCTCCGGCGGCGACGGAATCGAGCGCTTCTGTCCGACCAAATCCTGGATGGACTTGGGCGGCATGCCGAGCGATACGCAAAGCGCGATCTTGGTCTGTCGAATGCTCGCCTCGATTGCGGGGATGAGCGCCTCGGTGTCGTGCAGCAGAGCCTGGGCCTGGGCGACATCCAACTCCGTGGCGGTTCCGCCTTCGCGACGCGTCTTCACAATGGTGAGGCTGTTCTGTTGAATGGTCAGGTTCTGTTGAACGATAGCCAACTGCTCTTCAAGCGTACGCATGAAGACGTAGTTGGTGGCCACTTCGGCGATGAGACTGACCAGCACGTCGTCATAGTTCGCCAGCGAGGCGAGCACGACGGCGTCGGTCGCCTCGATGCCGCGGCGGAACTTGCCCCAGACATCGAGCTCCCAGCCGATAGACAG
>CAYXEY010000467.1:0-4764 GCA_964464105.1 uncultured Planctomycetaceae bacterium | reverse complement strand
GGCCCAGTGGGAGCGAAGCTACAAGTTGAGGACATGTACCCAGCCATACACTTGTCGGCCTGGCTGTTTCTATAATTGGCGCTCCTCAAATTAGACGGAGATTGTGCTGTGCCGCGAGTGTGGGACAATCCGGAACTGCAGGTTCTGTGGACGCTGACGGCTGATGAGCTCGCGCTTCTTCCCGGTATGACAGACAAGGGTCGCCTGGCCTTTGCAATTCAGCTCAAGTTCATGGAGCTACACGGACGTTTCCCCGAACGTCACGACGAGGTCGACCCGACGACGGTGATGTGGGTCGCCTCGCAACTGGACGTCGCTGGAAGCGCCTTTGCCGCATTTGAGCTGGACGGCCGTCAAGGCCGTCGCCATCGGCGCACGATTCGAACTTTTCTAGGATTTCGTCCTGCGACAGCCGGCGATCTGGAGCGACTCGCCTTATGGCTGTCGGACCACGTATTGCGGCTCGACCCTCAAGCCCGTCACGGTAGAGACCTCGCGCTCGACTGGTGCCGCGCACAACGCCTCGAACCGCCCGCTCTCGATCATCTCGACCGGATTATCCGTTCGGCGGTGCATGGCTACGAAGCCCAACTTTTGGAAACCCTCTTCTCCCGCCTGACCACCGAGACCAAGGTAGGCATCGATCATCTGCTGGCCGGCGACGAACTCGACTCGGACGACACCCCCGTCAGCGAGACTGCGACAGCCGATGCGGTGACCTTTGCTCACCTCAAGGCCGATCCGGGCAAGCCGAGCTTGGACCATCTGCTCGCAGGCATCGCCAAGCTAAAAGGCGTGGATTCCATCGGTCTGACCACCGATTTGTTTCAGGACATTCCCGCCCCGTTCATCGACCAGTTCCGGCGGCGCTGCGCGACCGAATCGATCCGCGAATTGCGCCGCCATCCGCCGATGATTCGCTACAGCATGGTCGCCATGTTTTGCTGGCGCCGCCGGCAACAACTCACCGACGCACTGATCGACCTACTGCTCCAACTCATCCACAATCTGGGGATGCGCGCCGAGAAGAAGATCGACCAGCGCCAGTTCGCGGCCTTCAAAAAGGTGCGCGGCAAGGCCAGGCTGCTGTTCAAGTTGGCCGAGGCCACGGTCGATCAACCGGACGGAATCGTCAAGGAGGTGGTTTACCCGGTTGTGAGTCAGAAGACTTTGCAGGAACTGGTCGCGGAGTTTAAGACGATGGGCTTCAATTTCGAGCGCGAGATGCAAGAGACGATGCGCTCATCCTATGGCCACCACTACCGGCGCCTGTTGAGTCCGGTGTTGGACGCCCTGGAGTTCCGCTCCAACAACACGGTGCATCGCCCGGTCATCGATGCGCTGGCTATCCTCCAGGCAAACCGGGACCACCGGCACCAACACTACGATGCGGACGAAGTTCCCCTCGAGGGCGTGATACCCAAGAAGTGGCGTCACATCGTGGTGGAGAAGAGCAAGGACGGCACGGAGCGCATCGATCGCATCAACTACGAGATCTGCGTGTTGCGCGCCTTGCGCAAACGTCTGCGGACCAAGGAGATCTGGGTGGTGGGCGCCGACCGCTACCGCGATCCCGAACAAGACCTACCGACGGACTTTGCGACCCAGCGCGATCGCTACTACGAGCTATTACAGACGCCGAAAGATGCGCAGGTCTTCCTTGACCAAGTGCAGGCGTCGATGCGTCAGTGGCTGGAAACGCTCAACGACGGACTGCCGAACAACCCGAAAGTTCGCTTGCGGCAACAGGGCAAGAACCGCATTCATCTGACGCCGTTGGACCGGCAGACCGAGCCACCGAATACGGAGGCGTTAAAAGGCGAGATCGGCCGGCGTTGGTCCGACGTGGAACTCATCGATATCATCAAGGAAGTGGATCTGCGACTCCACTTCACCGCCGCTTTCCGCACCGCCGCCAGCCGGGAAACGCTCGAACCGACCGCGCTCCAGCGTCGCCTGCTGCTCTGTCTGTTCGGCATCGGTACCAACATCGGTTTGAAGCGTGTGGCGAGCCAGCAACCCAGCGTGAGTTTCGAGGAACTGCGCTACATCAAGCGGCGCTTCGTGCAGAAGGAGGCGCTACGCGCTGCGATTGCCGAGATCGTCAACGGCACCTTCGGCATCCGCCAGCCCGCCATCTGGGGCGACGCCACCACGGCGTGCGCATCGGATTCCAAGCAGTTCGGGGCCTACGACCAGAACCTGATGACAGAATGGCACGCCCGCTACGGCGGACGCGGCATTATGATCTATTGGCATGTGGAGAAGCACTCGACCTGCATCTACTCGCAGCTCAAGCGCTGCTCTTCGTCCGAGGTGGCGGCCATGATGGAAGGCGTGCTGCGCCACTGCACCGCCATGGAGATCGAACGGCAGTATGTCGACAGCCACGGCCAGAGCGAAGTCGCGTTCGCGTTCAGCCATATCCTGGGTTTCGATTTGCTGCCACGACTCAAGGCCATCGCCAAGCAGAAGCTGTATCTGCCGGCGGCCGTCGACGCGGAACGCTATATCCACCTCGAGCCGATCCTGACGCGCGCCATCAACTGGGAGTTGATTCGCCAACAGTACGACGAGATCATCAAATACGCCACCGCGCTGCGCCTCGGCACCGCTGACCCTGAGGCCATCCTCCGCCGCTTTACCCGTTCCGGTGGCACGCATCCGACCTACCGGGCGCTCGCCGAACTCGGCAAGGCGATCAAGACCATCTTTCTATGCCGCTACCTGCACGACGAGTCCCTGCGCCGAGCCATCCACGAGGGTCTGAACGTGGTGGAGAACTGGAACGGTGCCAACGACTTCATCTTCTATGGGGAGCACGGCGAATTCACCACCAACCGCGTGGAAGATCAGGAACTGGCCGTCCTATCGTTGCACCTGTTGCAGGCCTGCCTCGTCTACGTCAATACCTTGCTCATCCAGGAGGTGTTGTCCGAACCGGCGTGGCGCGAACGCATGACGCCGGACGACTGGCGCGGACTCACCCCTCTGATCTACCACCACGTGAATCCTTATGGGCGAATCGAACTCGACATGAGCCGGCGCCTGCCTCTCGCCGCCTAACCTCCCGAAAAAGAAGGTTTAAGGGAGACAGTCGCTCCTTGGTTTCACCGCGACCAGAACCCCCGTCGCTATCTCCCAAAACTATCTCTTGATTTGATCTCCCGAAACTCCGATCCTCGACATGAGTAACGGGAGAAAAACCATAGCCCTGGTCATCGAAGACGAGAAGGTGGAGCGCTGGGCGGAACCGATCGCGGTGGCCGAGGGCGTGTCCGTCACCGAGGTGGTGCACGCGAGCCGGTGGTCCTTGGCGGGACGATGCGGTATGGACCCGCGCAACCCCCCGCTCAGCGAACGCCTCGCGGCGCTGGCGCACGAAGTCGACGCCCTACCGCCGCGTCGTCCGGCCGATACCGGAAGTGACCACGACCGCTCGGGCTCCAACGAGCAGAGCGCAGGGTGATCACCATGCTGATCGGTTACGCTCGCATCTCCACCCGCGACCAGAAACCGCACTTGCAATTGGATGCGTTACGGGAAGCCGGGTGCGGGCGTATTTTTGAGGAAACGGCGAGCGGCGCCCAGCGAGCGCGGCCAGCATTCAGCGCGGCCCTCGATTTTATGCGCGTCGGCGACAGCCTGGTCGTCTGGAAACTCGATCGCCTGGCGCGGTCCACCCGCCAGTTGCTGGAAACGGTCGAGGCGCTCGAACAACGCGGCATTGGGCTGAAAGTTCTCACCCAGAACATGGATACCACTAGCGCCGGCGGTCGCCTGATTTTTATCGTGTTCTCCGCGATCGCGGAATTCGAGCGCGAGATGATCCGCGAACGCACACGGGCTGGCCTGGATGCGGCCCGCTCGCGCGGCCGCAAAGGCGGTCGTCCCCGGGCCTTGTCGGAAAAAGATTTGAAGCAGGCGCGTGCCCTGCTGGCAGATGCCGAAATCACGGTCGAAGACGTGGCGCGCCGGCTTGGGGTCGGCCCTTCGACGCTTTATCGCTACTTGCCCGCCGCGCGTCAAGCGGCGCAAGTGGTAGAATTGAGATGACCGCCATCCCCAAGTACCGTTGAGGATGGTGATCGCCCATGAACAAGATCTGTCCCCTGTTGCCGCGGTTGACGATCAATCGGGCCTTCATCGACGAGTTTCTTGCGGCTCCGGCCCCCTGCGTTGCCCTTGGGCTGGTCGAGGTACGGCGGCGAACCCGCGGGTTCCTGGCGATCCATCCGAACGAAACCCTCCCGCCGTCCGTCACCGATGCGGGGTTCCGGTTCGGGCACTCGCTGCGCGGCACCTCGCACTATCTGGTGGTGCATTTCGCGTTCGAGTTCTACGATTTCGCGCGGTACAACGCCCTCGTCAAACCCAACAGCCCCATCGTCCGAAGGGTCCTCAGCCAGATGGTCGAGAGTGGCGAATACTTCTTCTTCGCGATCGATGCCAACGGATCGACTACCGCCTTCAATGCCGACATCGGGCATGGCAGCCGCACCGATCTGGCCGGGCTCCGGCACAACTTGCCACGCATCCTGCGAGCGGAAACCACCGAGGCCCAGTACCACGACGCGCTGACGCAGTTTCGGGCCAACCCGGACCCGTCAGGTACCTTACTGAATTGGGTGTGCCGAGACGATGAGCGATATCTGGACCTGACCACCGATCGGCTCGAAATGGTGCCCTCCTGATCATCCGGGTCCAGTTGGAAGCGCGGCGGTATCGGATGGCCTCAAATTGCAGCTTCGCTCCCACTGGGCC
>CAYXEY010000466.1:0-4770 GCA_964464105.1 uncultured Planctomycetaceae bacterium | reverse complement strand
CCCTTCGATCGCAAACAGGATCAGCGCGAGCCGCTGTTTCTCGGGCAACTGGGTGATGGCCTTGTTGATGGCCTGCTCCAGTTCGCTGGCCTGCAGGCTGTCGCCGCCGGCCGAGCCGCCCTCGAACGTTCGTTCGTCCGCCAGCGAGCCGGCATTCAGCCCCGGCCCGTCATCCTCCATGGACAGCGACAGCGTCTGCTTGCGGTCGCGGCGGAAGTTCAGCGCCAGGTTGCTGACGATTCGCATCAGCCAGGAACCGAAGCGCTGCGGATCCTGTATCGACGCCAGGCTGCGAAATGCCCGGACATAGGCGTCCTGGCAGACGTCCATGGCGTCGTTGATATTCCCCAGCAGTCGATAAGCAACCGCGACCGCCCGGCGCTGGTAGCGTTCGATCAGTTGATCGAAGGCGGACAGGTCGCCGGCCAGGGTTCGCGAGACCGCTTCGGCGTCCTGCGCGGCGCTGTCGGCGTCCTGCAGGCCGGGTTTGGCGGCATCGCTCATGGTGTTGGACAGTCCAAAGCGGCGGGGGTTAGGGGTTCTTCATGAGAAATTGTTAACTCGCCCAGTCGAGCGATAATGTGGCCGCTGGCGGGAATTTAAGCGATTGTGGGGGTGCGGTAAACGCGGGATTGGCAGGGCCGGGGCTGTCGTCACCCGGTCTAGGTCGAAGCAGGATGTTGGCAAACGAGGCTCTGACCCTGCCGGCCCCAAATACTGCAAGAAGAATGGCGACCGCGCGTTCACCCGCCTGAGGACAGGCCGGCTCTGATCGCAAAGCGACTTGAGGAAGCAAGAATGAACCTGACTGCCATTACGCCGATCATAAATGTCTCTGATGTGCCGGCGAGCATCGCGTGGTTTGAAAAGCTTGGCTGGCGGCGATGCTGGACCTACAACGAGGGCGGAATGATCGCCGGGGCGGCGGATCGAAATCAGCACGGTCCGGCGACTTTTGCATCCGTCGGCTCGGGGGAGTGCGAGATATTTCAGTGTCTTAATGGGCAAGGCTCGCCGGGGCGTCCGGCCGTTGAGCAGGTTGCCGGCGACCGCGACGACACGGGCGGAGCCTGGATGACCTGGTGGGTGAAGACGGCGGCGGAGGTGGATGCCGCACATGCGACAGCGCTGAAGCATGGTTTGAAGGTAGTTTGGCCGCCGACGAATGAGCCGTGGGGCGTGCGCGAGTGCCGGATTGTGCATCCGGACGGGCACACGTTTCGGGTGTCGGCACCGGTGGGGCGTTAGCCCAACTCCGAAGGATTATTAGTAATGGGTATAGTTGAGTCCATGAGCGATTTTCTTGCTGATTTAAAGGCTCGCAGCCTGGTGCATTCCTGCACCTCCGATACCCTCGCCGCGGCGCTGGCCCGCGGCCCGATGACCGGTTACATCGGCTTTGATCCGACATCGGACAGTCTGCACGTCGGCAGTCTGCTGCAGATCATGACGCTGCGGCGGTTTCAGAAGGCGGGGCATCGGCCGATTGCGCTGGTGGGCGGCGGAACGGGGCTGGTCGGCGACCCGAGCGGGAAGGAGTCCGAGCGGACGCTGTTGACGGACGATGTGCTGGCGAAAAACGTCGCGGGTCTGCATGCGCAGTTGTCGCGGTTTCTGGATTTTTCGCCGGGCAAGGCGCTCTTGCTGAATAACGCGGACTGGCTGCGCGGGGTGAAGCTGCTCGAGTTTCTGCGCGACATCGGTAAACTTTTCTCAGTGAACGAGATGCTGCGGCGCGATTCGGTCAAGGACCGGCTGGAAGGCCGCGAGCATGGCATCAGCTTCACCGAGTTTTCGTACATCCTGCTGCAGTCGTACGATTTTCTGCAGTTGTATGATTTGCACGGTTGCACCTTGCAAATGGGCGGGTCGGATCAGTGGGGCAACATTGTGTCCGGGGCGGATTTGATTCGCAGGATGCGCAGTGTTGAGGCGTTCGGACTGACCTCTCCGCTGATCAATCGCGCCGATGGTAAGAAATTCGGCAAAAGCGAAAGCGGCAACGTGTGGCTCGATCCGAAGCGGACGAGTCCGTACGAGTTCTATCAGTTCTGGCTGAACACCGATGACAAGGATGCGACGCCTTACTTGAAGGCGTTCACCTTCTTGCCGGTGGACGTGATCGAGGGGCTGTCGCAGGCGGCGGCGGCGAATCCGGCGGCGCGGGAGACTCAGAAGGCGCTCGCCGCGGAGGTGACGGCGCTGGTGCATGGGGGCGACGGACTGGCCCGGGCCAAAAATGCGACACGAGTCTTTTTCGATCCGGCGGCGAACTGGCGTGAGCTGTCGGCCCAGGAGTTGCACGAGGCGTTCCAGGGCGCGCCGTCGCACACAGTGCCGGCCGATGCGCTCGGCACTGAGCGGGCCATGCTGGTCGGGTTGCTGGCCGACTCGGGCATGTATCCCTCCCGCGGACAAGCGCGGAAGGATCTGCCGAATGGATCGGTCAGCATCAATGGCAGTGCGGTGAAGGATGTGGAGTATCGCGTGTCGAAGGAAGACGTGCTGCCCGGCGGGGTGATTGTGCTGCGCAAGGGGAAGAAGACGTATATGGCGATTCGGGTGACGGAGAGCGCATAGCGGGACAGATTTGCGTATTTACACGGGCAGCAAGCTGCCCGTGGCACCCCTCGCCGCGACACCACTATTCAAAGCGCAGGGCTTCGACTGGATCGAGCCGCGAAGCTTTCCAGGCGGGGTAAATGCCGCTGAAGATGCCGGTGACGATGGCCATGCCCAGGGCCAGGCAAATAGCGAATGGCGTGGTGATGGTCTCAAAGACGCGCGTCAGGCTCTCGATCATTTTGGCGACCGACCAGCCCATGAGCACGCCAAAGGCGCCGCCCAGGAATGAGACGCTGCCGGCCTCCACCAGGAATTGAATCATCACGTCGCCGCGCTGGGCGCCCATGGCCATGCGCACGCCGATCTCGCGGGTGCGCTCAGTGACGGCCACGAGCATGATGTTCATGATGCCGATGCCGCCGACCACGAGGCTGATGCCGGCGATCGAGCCGAGCACGACGCCGGCCATGAGCTTGAATGTGCCGACTTGCTCGACGATTTCCTTCTGGGCCTGTACCTGAAAGTCATCCTGCTGTCCCGCGCGGATCTTGTGCCGTTGGCGGAGCAGTCGCTTGACTTGATTCTTGGCATTCTCAATGTCGGCATCCTTGCCGGAGGTGGCCTCGGCCAGAATCATGCTGACGGTCTTGAGGCCGTAGAGCTTGTCCATCGCGGTGGTGACCGGCACGATGATCTGCGAATCGACGTCGGTAAAGCCGACGTTGCCCTTTTCCTCCATCACGCCGATGACGCGAAAACTCTTCTGGCCCTGCGGGCTGCTGATCTTGACGTTCTCGTCGATCGCCGGGCGTCCGCCGAAGAGCTCCTTCTTGACCTTGTGGCCGAGCACGCAGACGCTGGTCGAGCCTTGCACGTCGGCGGCGGAGATGAAGTCGCCTTCTTTCACGTTGTAGTTATTCAGTTTGGAATAAAGCTCAGTTGAACCGCAGACCTGGGAGGTTGTGTTCTTGGAGAGAAATCGCACCAGGCCGGAACTGACGATCTGCGGAACCGCATAGCGCACGGCGTCGCATTCCTTGCGGATGGCGGCGACGTCTTCGAGTTTCAGCGTGTCGAAGCTACCCACCGTGCGTTGTCCCTGACGGCGCACGTTGGGCATGATGAAGATGCGATTGGAGCCCATCGAGGCGAGGCTCTCCTCGGCGCGGGCGCTCATGCCGGTGACCACGGCCATGGCCGCGACGACGGCGCCGACACCGATGATGACGCCGAGAGTGGCCAGGGCGGTGCGCATGGGGTGAACCCACAAACTACGCAGGGCCATCATGAAGACGCGGAGGAGAAACATTTTAGACTACCTTCTTCTCAACCAACTCCGTATGCCACTGCGTCAAGCAGCGATTTCGCGGAGGGGCGTTGATTTTTCATCACCACTGCTTGAAGCATTGGCACACGGCATTACACCTCTAGTCGTACGGGGCGTGCCATGCGCGGCACTGGCGCTTTGGGCGCGGTTTCAACGGGGGCGATTGCGCCGCCGTGCGTTAATAGCTCATGGCGTGTCGCTTCATCCATGGGGCGATCTTCGACGATCTGACCGTCACGCATGCGGATGACACGCTTGGCCTGCACGGCGACCGACATTTCGTGGGTCACGAGAATCACGGTGACGCCGTCGCGGTGCAGCTCATGGAATATCTCCATGATCGCCTTGCCGGTGCGGCTGTCGAGGTTGCCGGTCGGCTCGTCGGCCAGCAGGATCTTGGGCTCATTCACAATCGATCGTGCGATGGCCACGCGCTGGCGTTCGCCGCCGGACAGCTCGCTGGGTTTGTGGCTGGAGCGCTGTCCGAGGCCGACGCGCTCCAATGCGCGCTGTGCGGCGTCGCGCACGCGCGTCTTGCGGGCGTAAAAGAGCGGCACGGCGACGTTGTCGAGGGCGCTGGTGCGCTGAATGAGGTTGAATGTCTGAAAGACGAAGCCGATCTTGCGATTGCGCACGACGGCAAGCTGGCGATCGGACATGCGGCTGACCAGTTCGTTGTCTAAATAGTATTCGCCGGTCGTGGGGCGATCGAGGCAGCCCAGCAGGTGCATCATGGTGCTCTTGCCGCTGCCGGAGGCGCCGGTGATGGAGACGAACTCACCAGCCTCGATGGATAGATCGACGCCGTCCAGGGCGCGCACCACGGTGGAGCCCATTTCGTAATGCTTGGTTAGGTTACGGATGTCGATCAAGAAACG
>CAYXEY010000465.1:0-4775 GCA_964464105.1 uncultured Planctomycetaceae bacterium | reverse complement strand
AGAACGAGAATAAGACGAAGTCGGAACGCGGAAGTCGGATCTCGGAACCCCTTAACGTGTTCCGTGTTCATGAATAAGCGTCCTAACTTAGACCCAGTTCTTTCAACTTGCGATAGAGCGTCCGAGCGCCAATGCCCAACTGCTTGGCCGCCTTTTCACGATTGCCGCGATGGGCTGCCAGCGCCTGCTGGATCATCAGCCGCTCCATTTCCGCCATGGTCATGTTGAAGTGCCGCACGCCAACCGGAACGATGTCCGTGGTCACGCGGATCGGCGGGTCGGTCGGCAGGTCATCCACATCGAGCGTGTCGCCGGCCGCGAAAACCACCATTTGATTGATGACATTCTGCAATTCTCGCACGTTGCCCGGCCAGCGATAATTGACCAAATAGCGCAGCGCCTCGGGCGTGACCGATTCGATCTTGCGGTTGTGCAGTTGGTTGGCCTGTTCGATGAGATGGTGGATGAGTGGGCCGATGTCCTCGCGCCGATCGCGCAGCGGCAGAAGGTGAATGTCGGCCTGCTTGATGCGGAAGAACAGATCTTCGCGGAACTCCCGATCGGCCACGGCCTGCTTCAGATCGCGATTCGAGGCCGCCACCACGCGCACGTCGACATGAATTGAGCGACTCGATCCGACCCGCGTGACCTCGCCGTTCTCAAGCACGCGCAGCAGCTTGGGCTGCATGGTCAGCGGCATGTCGCCGATCTCATCAAGGAAGATGGTGCCGCCGTCCGCTTCTTCGAAGAGTCCGCGCCGATCGGCATGCGCCCCGGTGAACGCGCCCCTGGCGTGTCCGAACAGCTCGGATTCGACCACGCTCTCCGCAAGTCCCGCGCAATTGACCGCAATCCACGGCTTGCTGCGGCGATCGGAGTTGTTGTGAATGGCCCGCGCGACCAGCTCCTTGCCCGTGCCGCTTTCGCCATAAATGAGCACGGTCAGCTTGCTGTTGGCCACGCGGCGGACGCGATCGAGCACGGCCTTCATCGGCGCGCTAACCGCGATGATGCCTTCAAAGGAGTAGGCCTTGTCGAGCTGCTCGCGCATGGCCTGGTTTTCGCGAAGCGTGAAGGCTTGCCGCGCGGCGCGATTGACGACATCGCGGAGATGATCGAGATCGAGCGGTTTCTTAATGTAGTCGTAGGCTCCGCCGTCGATCAGGGCGTCGCGGGCGATCTGCTCATCGCCGTGGGCCGTGATGAGAATGCACTGGGTCCACGTGCTCATTCGCCGCGCGGACTTCAGCACATCAAGTCCATTCATGTCCCCACCGAGGCGATAGTCGGTGATAACCACGTGCGGAATCTTCTGCTGCAACGACGACAGGGCCTCGGCCCCCGATTCCACCAGATGGCAGAAATGCCCCGTGCGCTCCAGGCCCTCCTTGATGGCCTCGCCGTGGGAGCGTTCGTCTTCGACTATCAAAATGAATGCACGATCCTGCGTCACGGTGTGAATGGTAAACGCGGAACGCGGAACGGGAAACATGACAAACGCGGAAGTGGGAACGCGGAACGCGGAACAAGTACTTCTGTTCTGAATTCTCTTCCGACTTCCGCTGACTGCCCGCCGCGGCGGGTTCCGCGTCCCGCGTTTGCACGCGCTACTTCCGTCGCAATTGACGAATGGCAATGACGCCGAGCCACGCCCCGCCCAGCCAGATCACCGGCAGCGTCGCGTCGAGCAGTCCCACGATCGGCATGTACACCCGCACGCCCTGGTCGACCGGTTCGCCGACATCGCGCATTGCCTCATCCCAGTCGGCCGATTCCTTTGAATCCACCGGCGGCGGGCGAAACGCTATTACGTCACGCTGCGAATAGAGAAAAAGCCGATTGCCTGTTTCGCGCTCGGCGCGCCGGCACGTCAGCACCGTGGCCGCGAGCATGGCCGCGGAGACAGCGCTGACGGCATAAACGTGCTTGCGAAACGATCTTCTCACCGGCGACGCGGTCACGACGAATCAACCCACGCGCATTCGCTTCAGCTGCCGGCGCATGATTTCGAGCGACTCGTCCACGATTTCAGGACAGACGTCGAGATAGGGCCGCAACCGCACCGAGCGCTCGCCGCAGCGAATGACCAGCAGGCCCAATTCGAAGCAGCCCTTCCAGAACTCGTTGCGCAGCTCGGCGGACGGCAGGGTGAAGGCCAGCATCAGCCCGCGTCCGCGCACGGCGGAGATAAGCTCGGGCGATTCGACTGCCAGCGCCTGCAAGCCGCGAATGAAGCGCATGCCCATCTCCTGGGCGTTGTCGAACAGACCGTCCCGCTCGATCACGGTGAGGTAATGCGTTGATCGAACCATGTCGCAGAGGTTGCCGCCCCAGGTCGAATTGATGCGGCCCGATTTGCGAAACACATTCTCGGGCACTTCATCGAGCCGCGGCCCGGCCATCACGCCGCAGACCTGCACCTTCTTGCCGAAGCAGAGCAGATCGGGCATGACGTCGAAATGCTGGCAGCACCAGGTGCGCCCGGTGATTCCGAGTCCGGCCTGGACTTCGTCGAAGATCAGCAAGATGTCATTTTCATCGCAGATGCGCCGCAGCGTGCGGAACCACTCGGGGCGGAAATGGTTGTCGCCGCCTTCGCCCTGAATCGGCTCCAGGATAATGCAGCAGATGCGATGCGGTCGATCACGCAAGGCTGCCATGATCTCAGTCTCGGCCTGCTTCTCGTCGGCGATGGCCTGCTGCGTGCGCTGCGGCTCCGGCAGGCTGAACTTGATCCGCGGGCAGGAAATTCGCGGCCAGTCAAACTTCGCGAAGAACTTGACCTTGTTCGGATCGGTGTTGGTCAGACTCATGGTGTAGCCGGTGCGGCCGTGGAATGCGTGCTCGAAGTGCAGCACCTCGGTGCCGATTTCACCCCGACCCGCCGCGATGTTCTTCTGCACCTTCCAATCCATTGCGGCCTTGAGCGCGTTCTCCACTGCGAGCGCGCCACCCTCGATGAAGAAGTATCGCTCCATCGGGGCCATGCCGGCCACGCGGCTGAAGGTCTGCACGAAGCGGGCGTAATGCGCGGTGTAGACATCCGAATTGGCGACCTTGGTCATCGCCCCTTGCAGGATGTCCTCGCGGACGTCGTCGTCCTTGAAATACGGATGGTTGAATCCCAGCGGCATTGACGCGTAGAAGCCGTAGAGGTCCACCAAATAGCGGTCGGCCGCGGCGTCATACAGGCGGCTGCCCTGGCTGCGTTCCAAATCGACAACCATCTGGAATCCGTCCACCAGGACGTGCTTCTTCAATTCAGGCACGACCGCGCGCGGATCGATGCCGGGCATGGCCGTGGGATCGGCGTTCATGAACATGGTCCACCTTTTTTCTGTTCACATCCGGCTGGGCGCCGGAAAAATTCAAATAGCTAATAACGTGACGCAAATGTGAATTGCGCGCGGATGCGCGCACCTGCCGCGGTCGTCACCCTCACCCTATCCCTCTCCCTCCAGGGAGAGGGGATGAGGAAACGGCCTCACGAAAGTCAGCTCATTCGTTGAAGACAGTGGACATGAAGTCGGACTGGCCGATGGACGAGCGCTTACCCACCGCGAGGCTGTGCCGCCGCGCCCACCCGGTTAACCGGGCCAGGGGCAGATTCGCAAGCGTGGCAAGCAATGCGGGCATGGTTTATCCATCGGATGAAAGGCATTTACAACGTCGAATTATTCTAGTATACGAAGCAATCAGGGTCAATTATCGGCACATTCCACGGGCCGGTGTCCCTTAATCGATGGAGCCAAACGCTCCTGATCCACGCAACGAATAACCCGGGCACCCATCCGGCATGGTCAGGTTAACGCCACAGCAGATCGTCACCCTCCTGGCATCGCTCGGGGTGCTTCTCGCCACCGCGCGTCTTCTGGGAGAACTCGCTCGCCGGTTTCATCAACCGAGCATCGTCGGCGAATTGCTCGCGGGGCTCGTGCTAGGCCCCACCCTGCTCGGTCGCATCGCCCCCGGATTTCACGACACCCTCTTTCCGCCCGGCGACGCTGAGATCCGGCTCCTCATTCAGGGCATTGCCCTGCTGGCCATCGTGATGTTTCTCCTGGTCGCCGGTATCGAAGTGGACCTGTCCACCGTCTGGCGTTTGGGCCGCGCTGCGCTCTCGGTCAGCGTCGGCGGCATTGCCCTGCCCTTCGCGCTCGGCCTGCTCGCGGCATGGATCATGCCCTCCATTTTTCATATTCCTGCCGGCGTAAAGCCAGCCGTATTCGCGCTATTTCTCGCTACCGCACTGTCCATCTCCGCATTGCCGGTCATCGCCAAGACCCTGCTGGACCTGCGGCTTTTCCGCAGCGACATCGGCATGGTGGTTATCTCCGCGGCAGTCATTGACGACCTGACCGGCTGGACGATATTTGCCGTACTGCTCGGCATGATGGGCAATGCGGGCGCTGCGGGCGATGCGCATGGCGGCAGCGGCGGCATCGGCATGACCATCTTTCTCACGCTGCTCTTCGCCGGAACCATGCTCACGCTGGGCCGCTACCTCATCGATCGCGCGCTGGCGTGGGTAAATGCCCATGCAAGCTGGCCCGGCGGCGTATTGAGCTTCGCGATGGTGCTGGCTTTGCTGGGGGCGGCGCTGACCGAGTGGATCGGCGTGCATGCCATCTTTGGCGCGTTTTTTGTTGGCGTGGCCATCGGCGATTCGTCACACCTGCGGCAGCACACCCGCACCATTCTTGAACAGTTCGTCTCCTTCATCTTCGCGCCAATCTTCTTCGCCACCATCGGCCTGCGCATCGACTTCTTCGCCC
>CAYXEY010000464.1:0-4803 GCA_964464105.1 uncultured Planctomycetaceae bacterium | reverse complement strand
CGGCGAGGCGCGCAAAGTTGAAGCCCGCAGCGATGTCTACTCCCTCGGGGCGATGCTGTACCGCGCGCTCACCGGCAGCACGCCGGTTGATTCCGGATTGTCGCCCTTCGCCATGGCGGAGCGAATCGAGCGCGTCGGCCCACGGCCACCTGTCGAGTTGAACCCAGCGCTCAATCGCGAGATATGTTCAATTCTGAGCAAGGCGCTTCAGGGTGATCCCATTGAGCGCTATCCGACGGTCAAAGACCTTGCGGAGGATGTTCGGCGATATCTGAGCGGCCGGCCGGTCTTGGCCCATCCGCCGGGTGCGGCGTATCGAATTCGAAAGTTTGTTCGGCGCAATTCGCTCGTGCTGATCGCTGTAGGCATAGTGACGGCGAGCCTCGTATACGCACTGGTCAGCAAGCTGATCCACTCCCGCCACGCCAGCGACGCCGCGGCCCGCGAGCTGAAGACACGGGACGAGTTTCAGCGACTTGAAGCGAATAGGGCGCTCGACGAGAAGTTGGAAGCTGCGGTGACGCTTGAAAACCAGGGCAGGTACTCGGATGCCGAGCTGTTGTATCGCGACGTGCTCAGCCAACGGCGGGCGCTGGTCGGCGATGTACATGCATCAGTCATTCCTGTCGCCGGAAAACTCGCCAGAATGCTAAGAAAGCTGGAGCGTTTTGAGGATGCAGATCCGTTTTACCAGCTCGCTTTTGACGCGTCATTCGCTAGTTACGGAGCGACACACAACATATGCATAGACGCAGGCAATCACCTTGCGGGGAGCCTAATCCGCAACGGCGATTATCTGGGCGCCGAGCAGATCTGTTTGAGGCTTCCGCGCGAAAACGTGACGGTGCGACTGGGTGGCGACGGATCCTATCTCGTTCGCGCGTTGGTGCTTCAGCAGAAATTCGCCGAGGCGATTGACGCAGCGAAGTTGGGCTTGAGCTTGGATCTGAAAAAATATGGCGCCAAGCATCGCTACATACCTGCCGATTATCAGAACCTGGGAGACATGTACCGTCGATCAGGCGACTTGAACCAAGCCCGAACCGAGTTTGAGGCCGCGCTACCCCTCCTCGAAGCGCTTTTAGCACAATATCAGAAAAGCAAAACGTTCACGGACATGGTCTTTGTTAGCAGGAGCAACGTCGGTTATTTGAAATATCGACTCGGCAGGATGGATGAGGCGGAAGTCGACTTGCGTGAGGCATTCGCGGGCAGATTTCCGAATCAGAATATTCTCGGCAAGACCCGCCAGGGCGTGATCGTCGGCTACCTCGGCGAGTTTCTGCTGTACACGGGACGCGCGGAGGAAGGCGAGCGACTGCTAATTGAGGGTCAGGCGATGATGATTGACCCCAACTACATTCTGTCCCGCTTCTTTCTGGTGCTGGGCCTGATTGATTATTACGAGTCCTCGGGGCGATTCGACGACGCTGCCCATTGGCGAGAGTGTCTCAAGACCAAACCATTCCGCGAATGGAAGCCAAGATCGTCTACTTCGACGACGCCGTGATCGTGCCGCTGGACATGTTGCGGAGCACCGTCTGCAACTGGAAATGCTTGCCGGGGCAGGCGGTCTTGTGGGTCACGTTGCCGTGGGTGGTGACCCGGTTCTTGGGAATGCCGCACTGGCTCGACAGATATGACACCAGCTTGGTCAATGAGCGGATCTGCTTGGCTGTCGGCGGATGATCGTCGAGGTCGCCGATCAGGCAGATGCCGATGCCGTGGTCGTTGTATTCATTGCCGGGCGTCTTGCAATGCGCCCCGTGCATCTGCTTGGGCCAGCGCTCGCCCACGAAGACCTGTCCGTCGCCGTAGCCAATGCCGTTGCCGATGACGAAGTGATAACCCAGGCCATCCCATCCGCGCTGCTTGTGCCACGAGGCCATGCCCGCAGGGGTCGATTTGTCATCGGCTGAGTGGTGAATGACGATGTGCCGCCAGCGATCGGCGATCCCCGAGCGCGGCATCCAGCCCGGCTCGGGGCCGGCGACGAATTTCACCTGCGCCGGCTCCGGCTTCTGAGTCGGCATGGGATTGGACGGCCAGCGGTGCTGGACCGGAATTGGCGTCATCGAATAGTCGTTAGTCGCACGGTAGGGTTGCCGGGGCTTGGGCGTCGGCGCGGGCGTATTGCCGGTGTAGGGATTGAGTTGAACGATCTTGTTGTCCGCGGGCGCGGGGCAGCCAAACTGCGTCGGCAGCGTCAGAAGAGCCAGCAAGCTCAGTAGTTTTCCGCCTCTTCCCCGCACGACAGACAAACTCCCACGGTTCCTGTGCCCTACCCACCAAATTTCGACCGGGCACACAGGGTACCATCGGGCGTCAGGATGATGCAACTGAATATCAAATACGCCGCAAGACACCCATTGGTTTTGCGGACGCAAACGGGGACCGGATAACAGTACCGCACTATTCCACGGTGACGCTCTTGGCCAGATTTCGCGGCTTGTCCACGTCGCAGCCTCGCAGCACGGCGGAGTGATACGCCAGAAGCTGCAGCGGGACGACGTTGATCAGCGGCTGCAACGGCTCCGGCACATCGGGTACATAGAAGACGTGCTCGGCCAGTCGCTTGATCTCGTTATCTCCCTCGGTGGCCACGGCGATGATCCGGCCCTGCCGCGCCCGGACTTCCTCGATGTTGCTGATAACCTTGTCGTATTGACTACACTGCGTGGCGATAAAGACGACCGGCATGTCCTTGGTGATCAAAGCGATCGGCCCATGCTTCATCTCGGCGGCGGGCATGCCCTCGGCGTGGATGTAGGAGATTTCCTTGAGCTTCAGTGCTCCCTCGAGCGCGGTCGGATAGTTGTAACCGCGGCCCAGGTAAAGCCAATTCTCGGCGTCCTTGAAGCGATCGGCGACCTTGCGAATCTCGGCGCTCTGATCGGTGATCTGCCGGACTTTGTCGGGCAGGCTGGACAGGGCGCGAATGTACGTGTGCAGGTCCGATTGAGAGAGGTTTCGGCGGCGGCCGAGATAGAGGGCCATCATGGCCAGCACGAGCACCTGACCCATGTAGGCCTTGGTGCTGGCCACGCCGATCTCCGGCCCCACGTGCAAATAGACGCCGGCATCCGTTTCACGGGCGATGGTCGAACCAACTGCGTTCACCACACCCAGGGCCAGCGCGCCTTTGTCTTTGGCTTCGCGCAAGGCCGCCAGCGTATCGGCGGTCTCGCCGCTCTGGCTGATGGCAATGACCACGGTGCCATCCTCGATGACCGGATTGCGATAACGGAATTCCGACGCATATTCGACTTCCGTGGGGATTCGCGCGATGTCCTCAAAGAGATACTCGCCGACCAGGCCGGCATGCCACGCGGTGCCGCAGCCGGTGATGATGACCCGCTTGGCCCGAACCAGCTCGCGTGTGAAATTGACCAGTCCGCCAAGGTGAATCCGACCATCCTGTGCGTTGACCCGTCCGCGCATGCAGTCGGCAATCGAATCCGGCTGCTCCATGATCTCCTTAAGCATGAAGTGCTCATGGCCGCCCAGCTCGATGTCTTCGAGGGTGATCTCCAGCTCGCTGATCGCCTTGGTGACCGGCACGGCGTCGAGCGTGGTGGTGCGGAAGCCGTCGGCCCCGACCACCGCCATTTCGCCGTCATGCAGATAGATCACCTGCGAGGTGTGCTGGATGATCGCAGCCGCGTCGGACGCGACGACATATTCACCGTCGCCGACCCCAATGATGAGCGGACTGCCCTTTCGCGCCGCGACGATCTTGCCCGGCTCGTCGGAACAGATGACCGCAATGCCATATGTGCCGCGTACATCCCGCAGCGCGGTCCGCACGGCGGTTTCGATGTCGCCCTGATAGAAATGGCCAATCAACTGAGCGAGAACTTCGGTGTCGGTCTCGCTGCGAAACTCGATGCCGCGATGCTCGAGATAGGTCCGCAGGGTCTGGTAGTTTTCAATGATGCCGTTGTGAACCAGGGCGATCCGGCCGCTGGCGTCCACGTGCGGATGGGCGTTGACGTCGTTGGGGGCGCCATGTGTGGCCCAGCGGGTGTGCGACATGCCGCAGGTGCCGATGAGCCGCGAGTAGTCCAGGTGCTTTTCGAGGGCCGAAATGCGTCCGACCGACTTCTGAATATCGAGATGTCCGTTATTTTGGATGGCGATGCCGGCGGAGTCGTAGCCGCGGTACTCGAGGCGCTTAAGTCCTTCCAGGAGAATGGGATGGGCGAGGCGGGTTCCGGTGTAGGCGACGATTCCGCACATGTCGAGTTCCTTCAGTTGCAGCAGCCGGCGATGGGTATTCTCGGCCTGTGAATTCCTACGACCGAAAACCATTCGAGGGTCTCGGCCGCGTCCTATTGTATGGGATCATCGGCTTGAACGGATGGATGCCGCAGAACAACAAGTCGGTCGAGTCGAAATCAACCCCGCAATCATCCATTCAGGTGATTGCGATACGATTGCGACCCTCGCAAGGTTCCGCAAGTCTCGTTTACGTGAGAGAGGCAGATATCGCCGGTGCTTCGCGCCCTCTAAAATCAGGCATTCCAAGGGTTTGCGGGCAATTCAGGAGCGTGCCTAATGGCGATGGTGTACATAGAGACGTCAATCGTCAGCCTGGCCTGCGCACGCATCAGCCCTGACCCCGCAATCTTCGCACTTCAGGAACATGCGCGACTGTGGTGGTCCAGCCAGCGACTCAAATATGACCTGGTCACGTCACAATATGTAATTGACGAGATTTCGATGGGCGACCCCGAAGCTGCGTCGCGGCGACTGGGGATGCTCGCGTCCGTCCCTGTTATGCGTCTGGATGCAAGGGTGGAG
>CAYXEY010000463.1:0-4805 GCA_964464105.1 uncultured Planctomycetaceae bacterium | reverse complement strand
CTGCCTTCCAATCTGAAGGTCGGCGATCCACTCTTCGCCAAAGTCTTCGAGCAAGGCACTGATTTTGTCGAAGGCGATACGCTCACCATCGTCATTCGCACTGAGACGCCGGTCGTGCAACCGCTGCCCGATTGCAACAACAACCAGGTGCCCGACGTTTTTGAGATTACGTTGAATTCCGCGCTGGACTGCGACGCCAACGGCGAGTTGGATTCCTGCCAGATCGCCGCCAACGCCGCGCTGGACTGCAATCAGGATGGCAAGCTGAACGCCTGTGAGAACCAGGCGCCCGTCATTTCGTCATGCCCGCCGACTCGCTCGGTTTCGCTCGGCGAGGGATGCTCCGCCGTGATGCCGGATCTGCGGCAGGAGGTGCAGGCGAGCGACAATTGCACGGCCTCGACGGCCCTGGCTATTACGCAATCACCCGCGGCGGGCAGTCCGATCACCGCAGCCGGCGACATTGTCGTGACCCTCACGGTCGATGATGGCGATGGCCACGTCACGACTTGCGCGTCCACCGTGACCGCCGTGGACGATCAGCCGCCATTCATCTCGGGTTGCGTGACGACGCTGAACATAGACGCGAGCCTGGATTGCAGCGCCGCATTGCCCGACCTCGCGGCCACTTTGACGATTTCGGACAATTGCACGCCGGCCGCGTCGATCGTCCGCCAGCAGGTTCCGTCCGCCGGGACACAGGTGCTCGCCGGATCGACCATCACTGTTGTCATCACCGCGCAGGATCTCGCTGGGCGCACTTCAACCTGCACCGTCGCGGTCAAGGCGCGCGATGCCAATGCCCCGATGCTGCACTGCCCCGATGACGTGCTCGTGCAGTGCGACACGCCGATCACGCCGCACGTGGAATCGCCGGTCGGCCAGGCCAGCGCGTCGGACGATTGCGACTCCTCGCCGGATGTGACATTTGTCGACGAGATCGTGCCCTACTATCCGGGCGATAACGACAAGTTAAACGGTGGCAAGGGAGCGTGCGGCTTCAAGGTGCTGCGAACCTGGACCGCCACCGACGCGTCGGGCAACGCCAGCTCCTGCGTGCAGTCGATCATCGTGACGGACACACATGATCCGTATATCACCTGTCCTTCCAATGTCACTGTTGAATGCGGCGAGTCGATCGACCCGGAGAATCCGTACGTCGGCGCGGCCCAGGTGTCGGACGATTGTGATTCATCGCCGCTCATCGACTATTACGATATTCAGGATGAAGGCTCGTGTTCGTATGGTCTGCTGGTCACGCGCACGTGGTACGCCATCGACTCCTGCGGTAATTACGCCGATTGCACGCAGTACATCACCATCATTGACACGCAAGCGCCGGTCCTGACGGTGCCGCCGGACATTTCGGTCCAGTGCAACGAGCCGACTGACCCGTCACACACGGGCTGCGCGACAGCGATCGACAGTTGCACATCCAAGCGGACCATTACGCATGAAGACGAATTCCCGACTTCCGGCGGACCGGGCTGCATCAACTACACGATCATCCGCCATTGGACCGCGACCGATCAGTGCGATAACAGCAGTACGGCTGATCAGATCATTACGGTGGTCGACACCGTGGCTCCAGTGATCTCGGAATGCCCCGGTGATCTGAACTTGTCCACCGGCGGCGACTGCACCGTTCCCTTGCCAGACATGACCGCCGGCGTTGCCGCGAGCGACAACTGCTCCAAGGGCTATTCGGTCGATCAGTCGCCCGCGCCGGGGACGGCCCTTGAGCCGGGCACGCATGTGGTGACCTTCACGGTGACCGACGAATGTAATAATGCATCACAATGCACGGCGCAGGTGACGGTGTCATCGGTGGTGGTCGGCGGCGTGCTGTATGTCGACCAGGATGCCTATGAGGGCGACAACGACGGCTCGTCCTGGGCTGACGCATTCACCGACCTCGGCCATGCGCTGGAGCGGGCCGGGTGCGCGGGCGGACCGGTGCAGGTCTGGGTGGCCGAGGGAACCTACCGGCCCGACGGCGGCACCGGCGATCGATATCGCTCATTCGATCTGAAGAGCCATGTCAGCGTCTATGGCGGATTCGCCGGCGGCGAGACGGAGTTGGGGCAGCGCGACCGGATTGCGAACCCCGTGATCCTGAGCGGCGAACTGGGCCAGCCGGGCATTTCGGACAACAGTCTGCACGTGATGGTGTCGAACGAGTCGGTCGGCGCTATGCTGGACGGATTGATCATCACGCGCGGCAATGCCAATGTGGATAATTCGGACGCCGACGCGGGCGGACTGCTGCTGCACAACAGCAGCCCGACGATTCGCAATTGTCGCTTTGTTGATAATCGCGCCCTGTTGACCGGCGGGGCCATGGTCACACAGTTCGACAGCAATCCTCTCATTGAGGATTGCTCCTTCGAGGATAACACCGCGGCGGCCGGCGGTGCCATTCGCACATTTGCCAGTTCCGGGCCGATGCTGAAGCGATGCCTGTTCGTGAGCAATTCCGCCACGCTCGGCGGTGCGGTGGAGCATGCCGCCGCTTCGGGGCCGACTTACCTCAACTGCGTCTTCGCCGGCAACACGGCCGATGGCGGCGGGGCGGTGGCCAACACCGGCTCGACATGCGTTTTGATCAACTGCACCCTCTATGCCAATAACGCCGGCGCCAGCCACGGCGGCGGTATTCGCAGCAACGGCGGCAACAACACCGTGACCAACTGCATCATCTGGGGCAATCACGACGACGGCCCCAGCGTGATCGACGCCCAGATCATCGACATCGGCTCGTCCACCACGGTTGCCTACAGTTGCATTCAGGATGCCGAGTCCAACGACGGCTCAATTCCCTTCGGCGGCGCCGCGGCACACAACATCGACCTCGATCCGATGGTGAACTTCCCCGTGTCCGGCAAGTTCACGCTCAATTCCTATTCGCCCTGCATCGACGCCGGCAGCAACGCGGCGGTGCCGGCGGGCACGCTCACCGACTTCTCCGGAAACCCGCGGTTTGTCGATGGCGACTTCAACGAGTTTGCCACGGTCGACATGGGCGCGCTGGAATATCAGTACGAATAGAAGAGCTGCAAGGGGCGGCCTGGTTTATACGCCCAGGCCCAACCACGCCCTCTTGAAGACCGCCATGATCACGGGCGGCAGGAAAACCAGCACGGGCAGCGCGTATAGCAACAAGAGTGGAATCGACCCGTTCAGGGCTCGGCGCTGCTTGTGGCCGACTCTGACATCAAATCGCAGCTTCAACACGCGGAATAGGAAATAGACAGCCAGAAATGGCATGGTCAGTGCCGGCAAAACGGCGACGATGATTCCCAGCGTCATCGTTGGACCTGGCTGCTGCGTCCACCTGTCGAGAAAAATCAGGGCAATGGGCACCCAGGCCAGCGCCACGATGTAGGCAATTGAGAATTTGAATCGCCACATCAGCACTCGATTGAGCACCCATTTCGTATCCATCGCGATCAGGCGAAGCTCGTCGATCGATGCGAATTGGCGACCGCATTCCGGGCAGCGCGCTTCGATCTGGGCTCGAAGATCGTAACTGCATGAAGGGCATGGAAGGCTCAGGTCGGATTCGTCGGGCGAATCAGGCATCGGTCGATTCTATGCCGGGGCGGGCCTTGTGCAGTCGCGACCAGCGCTTCTGGTAAAACAGCGACGCCAGTAATAATAGGACGCCCAGGACGGCAAAGGAAATGACGCGGTAGATCATCCGCAGGTAATTCAGATCGACAATCATCGCCTTGGCCACGGTCGCGGCAAACAGTGCGATCGACAGGTAGCGCAGCTCGCGCAGATTGGCGGCCAGACCGACTGCCAGAGAGGCCGTCGCCGTGACACCCCAGAACATGGAGAGCCACAGGTGCATGGCGAACCGGGGCTTGGCAGCGGACAGTCCGATCGTTTCGGTGGTGAAGACCCGTACAATTTCAAATGTGCCCGTGGCGAGCAGGACGATGACCGGCAGGAGGGTCGCAAGGGATTTAAGCGGCGCGTAAACCTCGAACTCGCCTCGACTCGAGATTGCGGCGATCATCCATCGTGCAAACGCAGTCGCAATCGCGACCGCAATGCCGCATATAACAGCGCGGTTGACAATCACACCCTGCAGATTGAGCCAGTTTTCCTGGGTCGTCTTTATCAAATCCCAGACAATGAACTTCGACGCAGTTGCAAAGAGAATGCCGACCGCGACTGTCCGGGCCATGGGGAGACTTCGCCCGAGACCGGCGGCGATGACGAAGAACGCCAGCCAGCAGAATGTGGCCACGTACCGGTCGTATTGATGGGCAGCGATGCCGAGCAGCAGTCCCACGCCAAGGCATGCGAGGGCTGCTGCCAGTTGATCATCCGGCTTGTCAGATTGGCGACGCCAATTAAGGCATGCCGCGCCCGCAAAGGCGCACAGGGCGACGAAGATAAAACAGAGAATCAGATAATTGACGTGCCACCAGTCACCCGGGGCTGAAAGCAGGACGATCAGCAACGTTCGATCGTCGATGTCGATAGAAATCAGGTGAATCGCCGCGGCGATGAGCACTGCGCCGCCCTTCACCCGCAGCCAGGCATCGGGCAGCCGGCGCGCCGCAAGCAGACACGCGACCGATTGCACGCCCCATGCAATGGCCACGCTGCAATTGTCGAACTGAACGGGCACGGCGAGCGCCAGGATGAAGGCGCCGTCGATTGCGAGGCTGGTCTGCGTGCGCCGCGAGGCCTGATCGGGTCGGCGAACCATCCAGGCCAACGCCCATTGCGCCAGTCCGGTCAGGAGCAGGAAAAGACCCATCCAGCGGTGATGGGTCGAATCGGCCAGC
>CAYXEY010000462.1:0-4807 GCA_964464105.1 uncultured Planctomycetaceae bacterium | reverse complement strand
TTGGCTAAGTTCCCGAAAACCGGCGGAGCTGACTCTGATCGTCGATTCCGGGCACAACCCTTGTGACAGCAAGAGGTTGTGTGCTGAAATCAGATCGCGAGCACCTCCGGTGACGGTTGATCGTTCCCATAACGATAAAATGCGAACGACGGGTTAACACCAGCCTGGTGAGGAAGCGTTCGCCGAGGACGGGGGAGGCTGACCCCAAGAATTCACAGGGCGATTCTCGCTCAATCGTATCGCAATCCTTTTCCCCATCAAACTTTACGCTCGAATTATATTAAGTCATTTGTCGATTCTGTCGCGGCTCAACTTCCACAAATTCCCCCGGCATCCATTCTGCAGAATCCCTGCGTTGGGGCTTCAAAAACGACGACCTCGTATTTCGATTCTCGGCTTAATTATTTGCACCCGGCGGAATTAGATCATTCAATCGTCTCAGATTCGCCAAGTTCCTAATCAAGCCATTAGCGACGCTGCGCAAGCGTTTGCCCGCCGGGCAACTGCTGGCCCGGAATTTGCATTGTCCCCTCGGTTGATGAGCGCGCGAACGGTATTGCAGTCACGTGATACGCAACGTGCACCTACCTCTTTGCGGGGCTACAGCGTGGAAATCCGCAGAAATAGAAAAATCACGCACGCAAAAAAACCCGTAAACAAGTGCGGTGTCCATTGCATTCGCTTTCGCCAATCTGTACGATGTCGGCAACGGTCAATATTAAGCGCGGGGTTCTGAGACCAGAGTTTCAACGCCGCGCCGGGTGCGGGCTCCAAAGAAGCAGTTCGCAATCAATAAGGGTGGAACACATGCCAGAAGCGGCGTTTGCCGCTGAACGGCTCTCGCGCGGCGCGCACTTCTGCGCGCCCAACGCTGACCATGCAATGCAAAAGAACGGGACAAGGACCTTTAAAAGGAGCGTTCCAATGGCGGGCTTTCGCAGCAAATTAGTTGTTTGTCTTACTGTTTTGACCCTGTCGCCTCTTCTGGGCGTTCAATCAACGGTCCGTGCGGACGATGACCTTCCAGCCCCGCATGCATGCCCCTTGACCATCATCGGGCCAACCTCAGTTTGCTCGGGCAGCTTCATCACGCTGACCGTTCAAAACAACACCACCACCAGCGGCATGACCCCCTCGACGTATGTATGGTCGCAGAGTGGCGGTACAGGTACGGTCAGTTTCAGCAATCAAATCGATCCATCAATTGATGTGACCGGAGGAACTGCCGGACCGGTCACCATCAAATGTACCGTGACGGGTACGCCTGTCGGCGGTGACGGTTGTACGTCCATTGACCTCATCTATCTGATTAGTGTGCAGGCTCAGCCGACGGCCGGCGCAGGTCCGGATCAACAGGTGTGTGCCGGTAACACCATCACGCTCGCCGGATCCACAAGCGGAAGCGGAACCTGCACCTGGACGTCGTCCACCGGACTTGGTGCGTTTATTCCGAATGCCAATACGCTTAACGCGACGTTCGACCCCGATCCGGCGGATGAGCCAGGTCTGGTCACGCTGACGCTGACTTGCACGGCCGTGGCGCCCTGCGTCGGTTCCGCCGTCGAAACGATGGACGTCACCATCAACGCCAATCCAAGCTGCGCGATTACCGCGTCAAGCGTCTGTGAGAACTCAGTAGGAAACATTGCGTCGGTTCCGGCCGCCTTCGGCGCCGCGTTCTACGACTGGACCATCGGCGGAAATGGCGTCCAAACCAGTGCGGACGGCCTGCCCACCGTCACCTACAGCGCCGGCCCCGTCGGCGGCGGCCCGGTTACGATCTCGGTCACCATCACCGATGGCCACACCCCCGCATGTGTCTGCTCAAACTCGATCAATGTCAATGTCCTGCCGAAACCCAATGCCACCATCACGCACAACGCAGGCCCCGGCAGCCCAAACCCCATTCTTTGCCCGAACTGGGCTGGCTATGTGGCCTCGGTTCCCGCGATTGGACCGTGCGGCGTGGGTGGACCCGCTACTTACCTCTGGTCGATTTCGGCAGGCGGCACAATCATCGGATCTGCGACTCTGCCTACCGTTTCATTCAAAGTTGGCACGCCCCCACCGAACTCCGTGACACTCTCGGTGACTGTAACCGGCTGTAACGGATGCTCCACCACCAACAGCCAGACTTTTGACGTATGCACCAGCTCAACCTGCCAATCCGGCAAACTGAGGCTCATCGGACCCACCTCGCCGAATTGATATAAGAGTGGCGACGTCTATATGGTCGAGCTCTGGATGGAGGACGTGACCTGTCCGGCGGCCGGATTCCAAGCGTTCCTGTAGTACGACTCGGCCCGGCTCCAATACGTGGCCGAATGCTTCCCCAATCCGATTACCAGTTCGACTTACACGACCGCTCCATTCAATTTGCAGGCGATTCCCATCTGCGGAACGGTCGGCAGCTTGAATCACCCGGTTCTGGGCAAGATCAATCTTTCTAATGGAACAAACGTGCTGGTGGGCGATGTGCCTGTGACCGGCACACACAAGCTAGCCACCCTGAAGTTCCAGGTTATCTCTGATGAAGGCTGCGATGGTGTCTATGTCGACTTCCGTCCCGATCCGTACACGTCTTCGCCAGGCGACACGCCTCGCCCGCCGACCCGTCTGACGGATTTGACCGGCTTTGGTTGCGGTACGGTCGCCGATCTACCCAACAGCGTGGGCGGCCTACTGGTCTTCCCTCCGGCGTCGATCCGCATCGACGGCACCGACCCCACTGTCACGACAGGCACCATCGCACCGTGCTACACCACGGTGGCGCTAGCGGAAGCAGCGGCCATTGCGGCCACCGGCGCAACCGACAACTGCACGCCTTGCGTATTGACCAAGACAGCCTCTTCGTCGGGCGTCACCTGCGACATCGTGATTACGGTGACAGTTGAGGATTGCTGCGACAATACAGCTCAGACTACTTACAACACGCGCATCGACAGCACCGCCCCGACAATCACCTGTCCGACGAGTCCGTTGACCGTCGAATGCAATACTTCGATTCTGCCAGCCGCAACCGGCACTGCGACCGCCACGGATGATTGTCCGGGTTCCATTACAATTGCGTATTCCGACCTTTCGTCACTGGTCAATCCAACCACACCGAATGGATGGAGTCTGTTTGCTACCTTGCCGCTCAGCAATACCCCGGGTGGCAATGGCATAGCTGCCTACGTGCTTGGACCGGCGACTCCGCCACTGGGTGCCGGTAGCGCCCGCTTCAACACCGGCACGGATGGATCACAATCGGCGCAGCTCCGGAATTCAGGCTGGGCCGGTACGCGAATCGACGCGCTGACGACGCTTTCTTACAGCACCTACGTCACTGCCTGGAATGGCCAGCAAGTGCCTTATCTCACTCTGTTCCTCGATACAAATGGCGATAACGTCCGCGACGATCGATTGTGGTTCGAACCGGACTACAGCGGACCTGGATTCGGCGGTTCACAACCTGCAACTGCGTTGAATGTGTGGCAGACTTGGGACGCACTGGCAGGAAAGTGGTATTCAGATTCCGGCGTGGGTACACCGGGCGCCGGAGCAGTAACTCTGGCAACCTACCTTGCCGCGAAGCCGAACGCCACGATTATCAACGAAGGACCCGGTGGCATTCGAATTGCATCTGGCTTCGCAAGCCCGGGTGATGTCTTTGACGCCTATGTCGATGCTTTTGCGATCGCCACTGCCACCAGCGGAATCACTTACAACTTTGAGCCCGCCGGCTGCAGCGACTATGACATTACGCGAACGTGGACGGCCACAGACTTCTGCGGAAATGCCTCGTCTTGTATTCAGATTATCCAAGTCCGCGACACCACGGATCCTGTGATTACCTGCCCACCGGCTGCCACGATCGAATGCGACGAGTGGGCCTTCTCTACGCTGCCCGGCATTCCGTTTGGTCAGGCTGACGGCGGCATCATGATTTACTACAACAACAACGGCGGCGGTGAGAATCCGGCGAATCAAGCCTACCTGAAGACCCAGTTCTCATACGCCAATACCAATGGCGCTCAGTGGACCTTCAGCAGCGTCCCGCTGACCGGCGGACCGGTGCTCACCTGGGCTGGAATCTTCGGTCAGATCGCACCGCCGACCCAGTTCGGTTTCGACTTCGTGTTGAACGCTCCGAGCAACATCGGCAACCCCGCCACGCCGTACTTGCTGGCCTATGACAACACCAACAATTCGGCGGCCGGGCGCGTCGTGACAGCCCCCGGCAACGCGGTGCTGTGGAAGATCGCCGATTACAAGGACGGCGCTCCCAATGGCCCGAGCAACCTGGCCAACGTTGATATCAACAGCATCATCCGGGCGATCCAGGGCGCCAGCCCAGTCGCGCCGGACATGACAAACTTCCTCATTTCGCAGTCGTTGTCTCTATCCGGCACGGTCTATACCGCGCAGGTCTCGGGACAGCTCCAGTCGGACAACGTCATCCACTGGTACAACCCGGCCACCCCTCACTCGCCCATGGCAAACTTCGCCCTGAACGGCAAGTTCTACTACTCGGGCACACTGACTTATGACAGCGCGGGAGACGATGGCTCCGATCTGCGTGATTTCTATGCCGGCACGATTTACGTGGCCGCCAACTCGCCCAACGTAGGACTCGGGTTCGCGACCGCATCTGACAACTGCACGTTGTTCCCGGCCGTCACCTATACAGACGCGGCGATGGTTCCAAACGGCTCTTGTCCTTACACCGGAACAGTCATTCGCACCTGGAAGGCCGTCGATGCCTGCGGAAACGAGTCCACCTGTCCGCAAACGATCAACATTGTCGACAACACGGCGCCCACCA
>CAYXEY010000461.1:0-4811 GCA_964464105.1 uncultured Planctomycetaceae bacterium | reverse complement strand
GGCGGATCGACACGGTCGCGTGGGATAAGACCGGCACGCTGACCATGGGCCGCCCGCAGGTGGAGGCGGTCGAGCCTGTCGGTGGCTTCGATCGACGCAGTCTGCTGACGCTCGCAGCCTCCGCGGAATCGCATGCGACGCATCCGCTGGCGACGGCGATCGTCGAAGCCGCGCGGCGCGAGGGGCTGATGCTGATCGAGCCGAAGGATGTTCGCGTGATTGCGGGGCGCGGGGTCAGTGCCGTCGTCGGCGGAAAGCAGATTGAGGTTGGGCGCGGGGATGCCAGCGCTGCGGGAGCACTTCCCTCTACAACTGGGCAGAGTCTTGGGGCAACGCCAGTCTTCATTCAAGTTGATGGCCGCATGGCCGGTTGCATCTGGCTGCGAGATACTGTGCGACCGTCGGCAGCGGATGCGATCACGCGACTGAGGCGACTGGGTATCGGCAGCGCGATGCTCACAGGTGACGACCGCGGTGTCGCTGAGACGGTCGCACGCGATGTCGGCGTTGATCAAGTTTGGGCGCGGGAAATGCCCGACGGCAAGGTCGCCCGCGTCAGCGCGTTGCGCGGCGCGGGCCGGCGCGTAGCCATGATCGGCGACGGTATCAACGATGCAGCGGCCCTCGCGGCTGCCGATGTCGGCGTGGCCTTTGCGACCGGCGCCGATGTCGCCGCCGAGGCCGCAGATATCAATCTCGTCGGCTCGACGCCGCACCTGGTGGCCGATGCAGTGGTCCTCGCCCGGTCCGGCGTGCGGCTGATCCGCGAAAATCTCGCGTGGGCCTTCGGCTACAACATCGTCGCGATTCCGCTGGCGGCCCTGGGACGATTGCCCCCGGCGTGGGCCGCCGCGATGATGATGGGCAGTTCTCTGGCAGTGGTGCTCAATGCGCTGCGATTGCCGAGGGTGCTGAGGAATCGCGGCGTGTGAAATCACTCGATCTGAATAGTTCAGTCGCGACAGTCGGGCCCGATTTCGAGGCGCTGCACGGCGGCGTGGTCAGCGTCGGCAATTTCGACGGCGTGCATCTGGGGCATCGCGCCATCATCGATGCCATGAAGGTCCTGTCCCGTCAGAAGCCTGTGGTCGCGGTGACGTTTGAACCGCATCCGACAGAAGTGCTGCGACCAGTGCTCGCGCCCCGGCGATTAACACCGTGGAGCGAAAAGCACCGGCAACTCGCGGCTGCGGGAGTCGATGCTGTCGTACGATTGAAAGCTGAACCGGCGCTGTTCGCGCTCGAACCGGAGGCGTTCGTTGCGGATGTGCTGGTAAAGCACCTCCGGCCCACGTGGATCGTCGAGGGCGGGGATTTTGGATTCGGTCGGGCGCGCCGGGGCAATGTCGAATTGCTCGAGTCGTTGGCGCCCTGGCATGGTTACGGCGTGCAGATTGTGCCGCCGGTCAATATTTCGCATCGCGAAGGCGGACCTACACGGGTCTCGAGCACGAAGATTCGCGAGTTCGTGTCGCAGGGTTCTATTGACATGGCGGCGGCGCTACTGGGCCGGTGTTATGCACTGAGCGGCGAAGTCGTGAAGGGTGCAGGGGCGGGCCGCTCTCTCGGATATCCGACGATCAATCTCGCCGTGGGAAACCAGGTCATTCCCGGGGAAGGGGTTTATGCCGGATGGGGCGAGATTGACGGCGCGCGATATCGAGCGGCGATCAGTGTGGGCACGCGGTCGACTTTGGGCGGAGACAAGCTCGCAATTGAGGCATTCTTGCTCGATGCAGCAGGGGATTGGTATGGGGGGGAGGCGCGGTTGGAGCTGCATGCGCGGTTGCGCGATCAGCGGAAGTTTGCGAACGTGGATGAGTTGACTCAGCAGATCGGGCGAGATGTCGCCGCGGTGCGAGAATGGTTGGCGTAATGGCCAATCACTCACATGCTCATCATCGTGACCCCATCCATCGCTGCGCGATGAATGGGCCCCCCGACGTAATTGAAGGTTATTCCTATTCCCATCATCGTGACCCCACCCTCTTCGAGGATGGGCCACCCGCTTACCCGGCTCATTCACAGTAGAATCGCGGCATGGCGATTGAACTTGATCTGAAGTCGGTTGCGTCGAAGCTGGCGGCCGCGAAGCGAGTGGTGGTGACGACCCATGCCCGGGCCGATGCTGATGCAATCGGCTCCGCCGCGGCGCTGGCACGCGTGCTTCGACAACGTGGCGCGCACGCGACGGCCTGGCTGCACGAACCGGCGCCACCGCCGTACGCCTTTATGGTGGAGGGCGAGGGCGTTGCCGTATGGAGCGACACGCGCGATGGGCCTATCTGCGATGCCGGTCGGCTAGCGCTAAACAACGCCGACCTGATCGTCATCGTGGACACCTGCGCCCGCAGCCAGTTGGGCGTGGTGGTGGAGGCCATCGCCGCCAGCAAGGCGGCCAAGCTGGCCATCGATCACCACAAGACGCGGGACGAGATTGTTGACGCGTGGCTGATCGACGTGTCCGCCGGGGCCTGCGCGCAGATCCTGACACAGATTTTCGACGCGGCGAGTTGGGCCATCGACCCGACCACCGCGATGCTGCTCTTCTGCGGACTCACCACCGACACCGGCTGGTTCCGATTCTCCAACGCCGATGCCGGGGCATTCGCGACCGCCGCTCGTTTAATCGAATGCGGCGTGAAACCGAATGAGCTGTACGAGCGTCTATTCCTGAATGAGAGCATTCCGCGCGCCCGGCTTATCGGTGCAGTTATGAGCAGCTTTCGCACTGAGGCCGACGGTCGGCTGGCGGTCATTCGCGTGACGAAGGAGATGCTCGTGGCCTGCGGGGCGACGTCGGCCATGACCGAGAATCTGATCAACGAGCCGCAGCGCGTCGGCCGCATCATGGCGGCGGTCATGCTGGTCGAGCCGGAGTCGCCGGGGCCGATACGCATCAGCATGCGCAGCAAGCACGATGTCGATGTCGCGGCTATCGCGGCCAAATGGGGGGGCGGAGGTCATGCGCGTGCAGCCGGTGTGAGAATCGACGGACGGATTGAGGACGTGGAGCGCCAGCTTGTGGCGGCGATGGTGGAAGAGATTGAGCGGCTGGGCGCGTGATTGATTTGTGTGCCACTGCGCTTTGAGCAGTGCTCACGCCGGGTGCGTCCACTCTCGCTCGCACTGCTCGCAAAGCAGTGACACAGGGGTGTCATTTGTTCATGCAAAATCCATGCAAATGAAAGAGGAATCCGCTGCCGTGCATCGATGGTCTGGCATACTTCCGACTTTGCCGGCGAGCGCTCGGCTCATGTTGACGGCGTTTCTCGCGATCATCGCCGCCGGATATCTCATCGCCGTGGCCAACATCTTTGAGCGGCACGGCATGGCCGACGCCCGTGCGGGGCTTTCGACCGGCGACATCCGCGCCGTCTATTCGGGCGGGCCGCGCGCAGCGGGCGATGCGGTCACCAGCCACATGCTCACCATGGTGGCAGGCGCGATGCGGCAGTACGTCAGTTCCGATTCGGATTACGCGATCCTCGAAACCTGGTTGAAGGCCGGCGGAAGCGAAGCCGGACTCGACGCCGCGCCATCCACGTCGACGAGCGAGGGCGAAGAGACATCGTCGCGCCGCCGCCGAGCCAGGACGCCCCGGCGGATCATCATCCGCGACTGCTTGCGCTGTCATGCCCAGAGCAGCAACACCGACATCGCCCGCATCGCGCCCTTCGGCAAAGACGTGTTCGATGTCGATTACGCCATGTTGACGAAGTTCATCAGCGGCGACGCATCCGGCGGCACGCCCGGCCGCTCGCCCCCGCAATACGATCGAGCCCGGCTGATTCTGCACAGTCACCAGCACATGCTCGCGATCCCGATGTTCACGCTGGCCGTCGGACTGCTGTTCATGTTCACACGGACACCACCAAAGCTGAAGTCGCTCCTGCTGCCGCTGCCGATGCTGGCGGCCATGGTTGATTTCGCATCGTGGTGGCTGGCGCGGACCAGCGATGTATGGACTTACGCGATCGCCGCAGCCGGCGGGGTCTTCGGCGTGTCACTGGCAATACAGATCGCCATGACGGTCCTCGATCTCTGGCGGCCGGTTCGGACGTCATCTCCGGCTCTACGCGAATAAGGGACCGACCTTCTCCGTTCGTATATAATGAGGATTGCGTCGGCGGCCGAAATCGATTGCGCAGCCGGGGTCATTCGGGGTCTGGATGAAATCAGCATGAACCACGGAGCGGCAACTCAAATCGGTGGACCGGCGTCCGAAGCGGCCTTGCTCGACAAGCTGCGCGGCTTCCGCGACAACATCGAATCGGTCTTCATGGGCAAACCCGAAGTCGTGACCCAACTGCTCATCGGCCTGCTGGGCCGCGGGCACGTGCTGGTCGAGGACGTGCCCGGCGTGGGCAAGACCGTGCTGGCCCGTGCCATGGCGAAAAGCGTCGATTGTCGCTTTTCACGCGTGCAGCTCACACCCGATCTGCTTCCCTCAGACATCATCGGCATCAGTGTCTACAACGACACCACGGGCATGTTCGATTTCAAGAAGGGCCCGATCTTCGCCAACATCGTGCTGGCCGACGAGATCAATCGCACCACGCCGCGGACTCAGTCGGCCCTGCTCGAAGCAATGAACGAAAACCAGGTCAGCGTCGATGGCCATGCCATGCCGCTCGAACAGCCGTTCATGGTCATCACCACGCAGAATCCATTTGAGTTCGAGGGCACCTATCACCTTCCCGAGAATCAACTCGATCGCTTCATTCTGCGGATCAGCATCGGCTATCCGACGCGAGAAACCGAGCGGGAGATTCTGCGGAAGCAGCCGTCGCGCGAACCGCTGGATGCAC
>CAYXEY010000460.1:0-4821 GCA_964464105.1 uncultured Planctomycetaceae bacterium | reverse complement strand
TGCGGATAAACGAAGACGGCCATACCGCGACTTTCGGCCTTCCCTGCTTCGCAATTGAGAAGCGGCCGACATCACACGCCGACCCACAGGCGTTCGATCGGCTGATCGCGCCACGCCCGGCAAAACCCGGCTTCATGCGGCTTCAAACGATGAATTCCGTTCCATCCGGCTCGCGGAAGTGGATATTGTAAAGGTCCACTCTGCGATCCTGCCAGGTTTTGACGGTGCCGCGATTTCGTTGCCGGCGAAGCGATTCGATGTCGACGTCGTTCAAAACAAGGGTTTCGACATTCTCCCCGCTTTCTGCGGCAATGGCATCGCGGGCGAAGGGGAAATCCGACGGCGTGTAAATGCCGGACTGGGCATAGTGCACATCGGCGTTTTCCACAAAGGGAAGGTTTCCGGTGCAGCCGGCGGTGGCGACAAAGACCTCGTTTTCGATGGCCCGCGCCTGGGCACAGTGTCGAATGCGCAGATATCCGTAACGCTCATTCGTGTTGTAGGGCACGAAGATAATTCTGGCGCCCTTGGCGACGGCGACGCGCGCCAGTTCGGGGAATTCGATATCGTAGCAAATTAGAATGGCGACTTTGCCTCGATCGGTCTCGAACACCTCGACCTTGTTTCCGGGCGAGACGCCCCACCATTTCCGCTCGCTGGGCGTGATGTGAATCTTGTATTGCGTGCCCACGCTGCCGTCGCGCCTGAACAGGCACGACACGTTAAAGAGTCGGTCATCCTCCACGACAAAATGGGAACCGCCGATGATGTTGAGGCTGTATTTCATCGCCATTTGGGCAAGCATGTCCGTGAAACGCGGCGTGAAATCGGCCAGCTTGCGGGCTGCCAGACCCGGACGTTCCTTTTCGATAATCGATAGAAGCTGGGTGGTAAAAAGCTCTGGAAAAACAAGAAAGTCGCTCTTGTTGTCCGAGGCCGTGTCGATGAAAAACTCGCACTGCGTCGCGAATTCCTCGAACGAGCGAACCGTGCGCATTCCGTATTGCACGAGGCAGATTCGGGCGAGTGAAACCGCCCGGAAGCGCCGTTGCTCTCCCTTGGCATAGTCAAGATTGGTCCACTCTAGAAACGTTGCGTAGCCCTTCGACGCCTCGTCGCTCGGAAGGTAATTGGGAATGAGCCGCCGAAGCGAAAAGCCGTTGGCCAACTGTACGGTTAATACCGGATCGACAAAGTCCTTTCGAATAACACGTTCGACATAGGCGCTGGCCGACATGGCATTCGAGTGCTCTCCGTAACCGGGGATTCTCCCGGCGATGATAATGGATCGAATGTTGTGTTCCCGACAGAGCTCTTTTCGTGCGTCGTACAGACGGCGGGCCAGTTTCATGCCGCGAAAATCGGGATGGACCATGATCTCAATGCCGTAGAGCGTGTCGCCGTGCGGGGCGTGGTTGCGAATGAATCCATGATCTGAAATCTCGGGCCAATTGTGCCACTCGGCATAATCCTCGAACTCCACGATCAGGCTGCTGCTGGAAGCGACGATCTTGCCGTCGAGTTCGACGCAGAGTTGCCCTTCCGGGAAAATCGAAAGCTGGCTTTCGATTTGCTCCTTCTTCCAGGGCTGCATGCCGGGAAAACACTTCAGCGCCATCTCGCGGATGGAATCGTAGTCTTCAATTCGAATCGGCCGAACCAGAATTCGCTGTTCGATTGCTTCTTTGTTCTGTTTCATGGATCACCTATTGAATTTGTTCGTCCTTGAGGATACCACAGTCACTTGACTTCCCAGTATCGTTCGCCGGCCGATGACTTATCCGGCCGTTCACTACCGGAAGGAACGCCATGCCTCCATTTCGACGCATCCTTGTTCCGACTGACTTTTCCGAACTATCGAATCATGCCGCGCTCTATGCCAGTGCACTGGCCGAAATCCATCAATCCGAAATACACTCAGTTCATGTCGTTACCGTGCCGACTCCCAGCGCCATTGCCGGAGCGACGCCCGGAATGGATGCGGCCACGGCCATGCCCTCCATCGATTCTCTCATTGAGACATCGCGGTCCGGCATGAGTGATTTCATTCAAAAACAATTCGCCGGACGCAAGGTCAAAAGCGAAATACTGGTCGGCCAGCCCTTCAGCGAAATCTGCCGCTATGCGGCCGGGCAGGCGTGCGATCTGATCGTCATTGGTTCGCACGCGCGGGGAATCGTGCATCGAATCTTCATGGGTTCGGTCAGCAAAGCGGTGCTCGAACACGCATCCTGCCCCGTACTGATGGTGCCTTTGGCGGCCGTCTAAAACGATGCAACGCAGGCAGTCATTCCAATTGACTGTCGCGTGGTGAGACTTGCTTGGCGGCGTTTATTGTACCGGAAATGTGGCTATTCATCAAGCGTCCATGCAGACTGACGCGCCCGCCTGAATGCCGTCATTGAGGCACTTTACGGATTCCTTGTCCTGTTCGGACAGGGAATTGCGGTGTCTCGCAATCTCCCACGACCCACAAATTCATTCAGTTGTTTCACCCGTTCGAAGCATGCGGCCCGACATGAAAATAGCCGCCGCCGCCGCGACAACAAGTATCAGCGAATTCCGGGCGGCAGCGAGTGCCAAGGCCATGACGCCTTTATGTTGCACGAAGAGCGCAATGAAGTCCGAGCCGATGTCCCAGTCGTTCTTGATGGGATTGTCCGGCGCAATGGCGTCGTAACAGGCTGTGCCGATCGCGAAGTGTAGCGCGGCGATGCCGCCCAGCGCGAGAAGCCACCAAGCCGCGCGTGTGTTTCGGGACAGAACATTCGCTCGCGGAGGAATTCTTCCCACGTTGCACCGGTCAGACATCGGACCCAATAGAACAATAAGCAATGCCAACGCGGGGATGATTTCGGCCAGCATCCGAGGCCCGCCAAAGGTCAGTGCGCCGTTCCACGCCCACCACTTCGAAAAGAGCACCCATTGGCAAAGGATGCCGAGCACCAGCCATCGGCCAAGTGACGTCGGATGTGATTTTGAGGGCGACGATGCCGCGCCCTGTAGCTGTCGCGGTGCTTGATCCGGCGAATTGGCGAGCCTCGATTCCGAAGACCGACGCGAATCTCGAAACAGACAAATTGCAGATGGAATGGCGAAGAGCAGCCACGGGGAGTAAACAAACAGGCCGCAGGTGGGGCTGACCAGCAGACCCGCGAGGCCCTGAAGAATGGGCGCATTGAATCCTGCGTTGGGCTCGTCGCCATAGCCGGTGACAAATGCGCTGCCAAACGCGGCGTGCTGATAAAGCAGGGTCAGCGCCGGAAATACGCATAGGCCGGCGGCCACAAGCGGAAGTTGCCTCCAACGTTCGCGCTGCGAAAGAAAAACCCCCAGCGGAGCGATTGCAATGAAGATGGATGGCAATCTGGACGCGACGGCCAGGCCCGCCAATAGACTCGCGCCGAGCGCGCGCTTGGCGGTGATATTCGCAGAAGTCACCAGGAACAAAGTGCCGACGATGCATACCAGCGGAAGCGTTTGATTGGAAAGATTGGCGCCGAGCTGATGCTGAATTGTCGTGCCGAGAACCGTGAAAGCGGCAAGGGTCGCAGCCCATGGCGCCGAGGTGAATCGGCGAAATGTGGCGGCGATGAGTCCGGCAAACAAGGCACAGGCGGCGACGGCCGCAAACCGCCCCCGGATAAGCAGGGATTTCTCGTCGAGCGACTGCGTCTGATTAAACGCGTACGTAATGAAAAACGGCGTCGCGGCGATTCCGCACCAAATGGGGTATCGTGAAAACGTTCCGCGGTCCGTCGTGACGGCCCAATAGCAAACTTTTTCTCTGTAATTCGTCATCAATTCGAAGAATTCGCCCAGTTCAAAATTGCCATCGCGGAGAACACTGACGGGGATTAATACGTTAGGAATATTGTCGTTGCTGATTGAAGTGATGTTGACCGACGCCGAGACTAGCGCAATGCACAGCCCAACCCAGAATGCAAATCGCAAGGGAGAAGCATCGTTGTAAGTGCTTGCAATTTCAGATAGTTGCAATCGAAGGCTCCAATGGCGCGAGCGCTGGTTCCTTCGATATTATCGAGCGAATCGGCCTTACAGGATAATTTCGATTACATCGAATCGCGTCTGTCGCAGTCATTTCAGCGAATTCATATGGCGAAGCACCGCGGGCAATTTTTTTGGCCCCGGCGAATGGATGTGTTAAACTAACCGTTGAATACGAGACAATTGGCCGGTTCTGCATTTCGGCCTGAATTCTGAGTGCAGCGAGGTATCTCATCATGCAAAGAAATTGGTTATCCGTTTTCTCCATCGCATTCGTCTTTTCGGTTGCCATGGCGGTCCTGGCTCCTCAACACGGCTTCGCCTGCCCGGAGCGAGACGAACATATCGCTCGAATGGCCTGCATGGACGACTCCAAGCCATCAAAAAGCGAAAAGAAGAAAACCAAGAAGAAGAAGTCGGGCAGCAAAAGCAAGAATGATCGCATTCACATTCGCTGGGGGCAGCGCCGAAATGAATCCGATGCGGAGTATGACAAGCGCTATTCCAAAGTGCTGAAGCGTACGCGACAGGACAAAAAGGACGACAAGTCCGGCGGCGAAATCACCAACGGCAAAGAGAACATCCAGATGTGGACCTATATGGGCCACCCGTTCATTGTTCGAACGGATATTTCAAAAGAGTTCACCGCCGACACGGCCATGTACATGGAAATGCTGCATCGCGACTACGGAGAGGCCTACAAGAAGTTCCTCGGCGTTGCGGCTTCGGTAAAAGAGAAAATTGAGGTGATTGTCTTCTCCGATCGGGCGACCTACATGCGTAATGGCGGCTCGCCCGGATCGCGGACCGCGT
>CAYXEY010000459.1:1253-4827 GCA_964464105.1 uncultured Planctomycetaceae bacterium | reverse complement strand
ATCTCCAGCCAGACGCGCGGGTTCTCGGCGGTCTCAAATCGCGTGGCGAGCAGCGAACCGTCCGGCCGATCATGCCGCTGGATGCCGGCAAATCGAGAATCGCCGCGGCAATCGGACTCCATCCGTTCGCGAAAAACGGCGACATGATCCAGTTGGGTCTGAGTCAGGGGCAAACTCGAATCTCCTGCAATTGACGAACCGCGCCGTTGCGGACGCCCGGCCTGCGGAATGGAAATGATAAGCGAATGAGCGGAAGCGGGCATCCCGGTCGCAAGATTCAGCCCGGCGAGCGGACGCGGGTCGAGGAACGCTCTCCGAGTCGCACCAGAATCCAGCGTCGAAAAAGCGTCAGAGGTCGGAATATGCGGCGATGCCAGGCGATCCAGAATGGGGCCTTGTACGACTCGGCAACCTGCTCAGCGGTCAATTGATCGGGCCGCATCCTGCGCCAGTGCTTGAGCAGGTGATACCGGTCGGACAACTGCAGCGTCTTCAACACCCGCCGGGCGAGCCAGTTCCGGCCTCCTCTCTCGGGATCAAAATAGACTGATATCTGAAAATCGATCAGGCTCGGCCGCCCTTCCGCGGTCAGGAGGATGTTCTCCGGCTTCTCCAGGTCGACGTAGGCGGCGCCCCGTGCGTGAATCTCCCCGATCAAGGCCGACAGCCTCGGAAAGAAATCGTCACCCACCTCGGCCCGCCGGTTGAGCGGAGCGCCCTCGACATAGGCATGGGCCAGGCAGTGCGGCCCGTCAAAGCCCAGCCACGCCGGCACGCCATCGATGCCGCTCATGAGCTGGTACATCCGGCCTTCTCGTTGCGTCAGCCAGCGTCCGATCCAGGCGGTTGGGAGGCCGAAGAAGGCCACGCGGCGCCCCATCTTGAGCACAGCCTTTCCCCCCGGCCCCTCATAGACAGCTGTCGCTGCGAAAAAGTCATGCTTGAAAGTCTGAAGGTGCCGGTACGAACCGGAGGCAAGCGTCACGACGGCCGGGGGATTGTCCCGGCCCAGCGCGCAGAGCCAGGCATGATGCGATTTCTTGTTGCCCATGAGCCCGCTGGCCGCCTCGTCGGTGAGATGCTCCGGGAAAGAAGCATCGGCGTGCTTGATAACAGAAGATTTATCCGTCCGCCAATCGGGAGAAAGGCGCGCGGGGTAAGATTTTCGGCCATCCCGTGTGCTGAATCCAAAGGCGTATGCTATGATCGAATCGGAACGGGTCAGAAAGACAACCGACTTACATAAGTCTCGACGTGGCAAGGCGATAATCGCCATTGACCGATCGGCAGGACTTTGTTTGGATTCCCGTTCCGACAAGCGGTCGCAGTCGCCCGGCGAGCACGACGACACTGGGTTACGGCCGAGTAGCGCATAAGAAAAGGAAAGGTCGAGATGATGCTGCGTGCCAAGGCTTCTTCATACGGACTGCTGGCGGTTTACGAAATCGCCCGGGAATACAGTGGCGGGGCCCGCTCCAGCGGCGTCCGCGCCAGCGACATTACTCGAAAATACCGGCTGCCCAAGGCCTATACTGCAAAGATATTAAGCCAATTGGCAAATTCCGGCGTGCTGAACTCCGATCGCGGCCCGCGAGGCGGTTTCCGGCTCAGCCGGGCGCCCGAGCATATCAGTCTGTTTGACATTCTCAGCGGCGTGGGGAGCCTGACCTGGGACGAAAAAAGTGGCCCGACCCTGCCATCGGGACTTGACGAAGTCGTTCGCAAAACATCCGACACCGCCCACCAGCGCATCCGCGACGTCTACGAAAAGACCACCGTCGCCGACATGCTCAAGGCCGGCTGATCGTTCATGATCGTTGTGACGTCGGTGTGGCGGCCTTGCCCGCCGGCTGCGTCGACGGAAGCGTTACGCCCGAGCCACCCGCCCCACCGTCCGATGACTCCAGCGCCTCAAGCCCCAACTGAAATGCCGCTTCGGCGTGCACCACGTTGCCATCGGTCTGGATTTTCTTGATTCGGGCCGCGGCCTCCTCGCTTCTCTTGAGCGTTCTCTCATAATTTCGCCGGTAGATTTCGTAGTGGCCTCGCCATGTACGGAACTGCTCGGCGATCGCATCGCCCACCACCCGGTCCGGTCCACGCATCGCGGGCACGCGCGACAAGAACGGCTCGCAGCACAGTTCCGGAACATCAAACATCATGTAAACCGCCCGCTCCATGTTCTCGGGCCGGCGCGTCGCCAGCAGTTCCACCGCCATGTCCACGCGCAAGTCGGGATCAACCGGCGGCTGAACGATGGCCTGCACCCGCTCGGCAATCTCAGGTGATGGATCATTGATATGACGAATCAGGCTGGGCAACGCCGAAGGTCCTAGTCGGGACAGGCGAGTCTGTGCGGCGTTGCGCTTCTTGAAGTCGGCCGACCCCAGATCGGCAATCAACGACGCGATCAGCGGATCATCGGGCTGCGAGGTGGGTCGGCTGGTCGCTTTTCCCGAAGTTCCGGGGACAACGGGCCGCGAACCGGGCTGATCGCGCAACGAAGCGCCGGCCGGCGGCGCCGACTGGAGCGCAATTGCCACGTACAGAAGGAATGCGGCGGCCATGGGATCTCTCGGACCCGTGCCGTGGGGGTTTACTTTCCGCAGTAGTCGATGATCCGGGCGATTTCGTTTCGCAGTTCACTGCGCGGCACAATTCTATCAACGTAGCCCTTTTCCAGCATGAACTCGGCGGTCTGAAATCCCTCGGGCAATTCCGCCTTGACCGTGTTCCAGATGACCCGCGGTCCGGCAAAACCGATCATGGCCTTGGGTTCGGCGATGATCACATCCCCCAGGAATGCAAAGCTGGCCGCCACTCCGGCCGTGGTCGGGTCGGTCATGACGGTGATGTAAAGCCCCCCCGCGTCGTCGTGGCGGGCAATCGCGGCAGATGTCTTGGCCATCTGCATGAGGCTGACCAGGCCCTCCTGCATGCGTGCGCCGCCCGAGCAGGTCACAATGACCACTGGCAGCGATTGGTCCGTCGCTTCTTCGATCGCCGCCGTCACTTTTTCGCCAACCACCGAACCCATCGACCCCATGACAAAAAATGGGTCCATGACCGCGAGGATGACCGCGCGGCCTTTGATGTAGGCGCGTCCGGTGATGACCGCCTCAGTCAGGCCGGTCTGACGCTGGGCATCGGAGAGTCGATCTTTATAGCCCTTGCTGTCGGTCCAGCGAAGCGGATCGGTGGAGACCAGCTCGGCGTTGAATTCTTCGAACGTGTCCGGGTCGGTGAGCTGCTGAACCCGCGCTCGGGCATCGACCCGATAGTGCAGACTGCACTCCGGGCAGACGAGAAGCGAATCTTCCAACAGCTTCCGGAAGACCATCTTGCTGCACCCCTTGCAGCGCAGCCACAGACCATCGGGAATGTCGACTTTGGCCATGAAAACCTCGCAGCCGCCATGATCGGACGGCCCGCCGGGATTCTAACCGCCGCGGAGCAATCGATACAGTCCGGCGGGTAAAAATGGAACAGGACCCGAACACGATGTCGTGTGCAGGTCCTGCTGCTGCTAGCAGAAGCAGTGGCCTGGCGCCGAAGCGCCCTTGACGCAGGGTTC
>CAYXEY010000459.1:0-1243 GCA_964464105.1 uncultured Planctomycetaceae bacterium | reverse complement strand
GGACTTCCAGACCGCGACCCAAGTCCTGATGCAACCGAGTATGTCCAAACTTCCAGCGTCACTCGTCGCGGTATGGACCGCGGCAAATGACCGGACCCGTCATCAGTTGCCGTTGAGGAACGTGAGCACCCACGCCACCGGCGTGAGGATAAAGTCCCAGAACGGGTTTAAGTCGATGAGGCCGATGACGCCGGCGAGTACAAAATCCCAAACGTTCATACTGAGTTCCTGTTTTCAAAGTGGAAAATTGACAAACGCAGTGACGACTCGAACTGACATCACGTGAGGAACGTGATCACCCATGCAACCGGGGTGAAGATCAGGTCGAGGAACGGGTTCAAGTCGATCAATCCGATCAAGCCGGCCAGAACAAAATCCCAAACACTCACAGTACACCTCGCTTCTGGATCGTTCCCGACGGATTTCGACAAAAACAAGTCGTTCTTGTTCGAGGTCGCTTGATTCCTTCCGGCGGGAACACTCCGGAGGGTCAGCAGAAAGTCTCGAACGCGACGCGAGAATGCAGGCGAACGCCGGCAATCTCCACTGGCACTGCCTGCGCGGAAAAGTCACGCCGCGCGCGAGGTGTCTGCATTCACGCGAACCAAACACCTGTCCGAGTTATCGGATACTGCATGTGACCAACTGGAGATAATTCAGACAACCGCACCTGCGCCCGGGGTATGATCCGGCTCCGGCGGGTCGGCCGGACCGGATGTCGCCCACCCGAAGGGAGCGCTGCATGGACTCCGAAAACACAGTGCCCAACGATGAGACGCGACCGGCGGACACGCCACGCGGCGCCGCGCGGCTGCCCGGGACGGATTCGATCAGAGAGGCCCTGGAATCCCTTGGCGAGCAGGCCGGCAAGCTGATCGGACCTTACAAGCTGCTTTCGAAAATCGGCGAAGGCGGATTCGGCGCTGTCTATCTTGCCGAGCAATCGGTCCCTGTGCGCCGGCGAGTCGCGCTCAAAGTCATCAAACCCGGCATGGACTCCAAGCAGGTCATCACCCGCTTCGCGCAGGAATTGCAGGCCCTGTCGGTGATGGATCATCCCAACATCGCCCGGGTGCTGGATGCCGGCACGACCGATCGCGGCCTGCCCTATTTCGTGATGGAGCACATCAAGGGCGAGCCGATCACCGCGTATTGCGACCGGCAGAATCTCACCATTCGTGATCGATTGTCCGTCTTCGTCACCGTGTGTGAAGCGGTGCAGCATGCCCACATGAAGGGCGTC
>CAYXEY010000458.1:0-4831 GCA_964464105.1 uncultured Planctomycetaceae bacterium | reverse complement strand
GCTCCTCCGCATGGTCGTCGATCATTGTATTAATGGAAGGGAGAAACGGAGCGAGCAATCCGCCGAAGGCGACCCACCAGCTCAGCGCCAGGGTGCCAGTTGCAATCGCGTATAAGCGAAACTTGCGTGCCCCTGTGTCACTCCAGCCGATGCGACCTTTGATTGTGCAGGCGATGGCGATGCCGATGAAGAAAAGCAAAGCCATCATCATGCCCCAGCCGCCAATCTGATCGCGGAGGGGATTGATCAACCAGATGACGGTGCACAATAGCAGGAAGCCCATCACTTCCTCAAATGTCTTCATCCACTTGCCGGGCTTCGGTACAAAACGGACCCACGCGGGTTGAGCGGCGAGCAATATGAACGGCGCGGCCATGCCGAATCCGACGGCCATGAAGACCGATCCGCCCCAGATGGGCGACATTTTGGAAGCCGCACCCAGTGCCGCGCCAAGACCAGGTCCGCTGCATGCGGTGCCGAGTAATGTCGCCAGGACGCCGGTCCCGAATGCCGAGCCGATCGATTCGCCCTCTGCCTTGGTAGCCAATTCGCTGACCACGCGCGGCGTGAAGATCGTGAACACGCCGAAGAGCGAAAGGGCGAGAGCAAACACCACACCGGCGAGAACGATGACCACGGTTGGCGATTGAAATAGCTCCCCCCAGCCCTTCTGGAACGCGAGAAACATGAACGTGAGGAAACCGAAGAATGTCAAAATGCCGGCCGAATAGGCCATGCCCAGTTCAAATATTCGCCAGCGCTCCTCATGGGCCTGGCGCACGAACGACAGCACTTTGAGTGAGATGACCGGCAATACGCAGGGCATCAGGTTCAGCAGCAATCCGCCGATGAACGCGAGAAAGACGATGCCGATGTTGCCGAACCCCGCGAACCACTTTTCGACGCGGGCTTGAAACGTAGCGGGCGTCGACGATGACGCGGAGGCAGGCGCTTGACCCGCGCCGGCGGCTGGAGCCTGCACCGGCCCCGCATCGGCCCTTTGCACCTTAGGCACGAACGTCTCATCCGGATTGCCCGGCGCTGCGCCGCCTTCCATCTGAACGGGGATTACGAAGGACGCATGTTCAAACGGGTAGCACGTGCCTTTGTCGTTGCAGGCCTGGTAACGCAGGATGCCGCGAATGAACCGCGGTGTTTTCTCCGCGGCCGGATCGACCGTGAACGGCATTCGAATCTTGATCGTGCCGGCGTATTCGTTGTAGGTTTCGCCGGCGACGGTGCGATCTTTACCGACTGGATACTCGATCTTGTCGAGTTCAAATCCCTCGGGCGGCACGACGAAGACGTGCGTCGCGATCATGCCCTCGCCCTTGGGCTTGTTCGATTGGAGGTGATGGCCCTTGTCGATTGCGATGGTCAGATCGGCGTTGACTTTGCCGCCCGGCTTGACCGGAGACTTTTCCATCGCACCAGAAATCTTGATGTAGGGCGATTTGCCAACCGGCAAGGGCAGGCCCTCGCGGGCGCTCTCAAATTGTTTTTCATTGGCGAGCTTGGCCGCGGTGCCTTTCGCGGCGATGGGCATCTTCAGCGTAAGCTCGGCGTCACCGAGGATGCACGCCTCCTTGCACACCAGCCAGCCGACCTTGACCGTGAGATCGACCGACTTACCGACCGGCGCGTTCTCCGGCACGATGACTTCGGTGAGGAAGTACGAGGTGCCCTCGTGTATGAACGAGTCGCCGATGGTCTTGTCGTGGTGAATCTTGGGAGAAGGGAATTGCGTCCGTCCGAATTTGAAACCGTCGGGTCCGCTCCAATTGATGTCCGTCGGCAGGCCGGGGCCGTCGCCGGCGTAGATCCAATAGACATGCCATGCCGGGTCCATTTTGAGGCTGACCGCGAGCAGGGCGGTCTCGCCGGGGTTCAGCGATTGCCGGTCGGCAAACGCCTGGGCAACGACGTGCTCCTTCTTGACCGCGGGGCTTTGCGAGGCGGTCGCGACGCTGGCGAAACTGAGCCAGGCGGCAAGCCCCGCTAGTAGGACGCGAGGACGGTTGAGTGCTAAATGGCGGTGAGCATTGAACATGGACGAATCCCAGTGGCGAAAAAGAGTGGCCGACGTGCCTGCGGAACATGATGTTCGGCCAGCGGCCCAACACGATATACGCAAACTTGGATGGTCAGGTGCCGCAGGTGTTTCAGTATAACAACGACGTGCGTGTCATTTCCAATTGAACTTCGGGGCGTTATCAAGCGTAAATGGCGGAGATACAAGAGGTTCCGGCTGGTAGTCCGGCGAAAAACGCTTGACGAAAGTGTGGGAAGTCCTATACTGGGCGTTTCCAAGAGTCGGCCCAAGGCCGCTCTTTTTACATAGGCGGGGGCGATGCCGGTGCATCGTCCAGCCAGGCACTCGGTGTGTCGCTTCACACGTAAGGCGACGACAAGACGAGCGCTATCGAAAACCCCGCGTGGTCTTTGTGCCAATTGGGGTTGGTTGAGGATTCCGGTTTTTCTTCGTCGGCGCGAATCGAGTCTGTTCGATTTGAGTCGGAGGGTGAGGCGGTTGCGCGGGTTCATTGAATGCACGAACTGGCATCCGGCTGAACACGCCGGTTCGAGCAACCCCTGGTACCCTTGTTGAAGTTCAAAGCGACGCAGAGGCTGGTTGATGCGTGAGGCGTGCTTGTTGTTCGGACGTTGGAATACCTGATCGCCTGCGAGCATCCGGCCTTGTGAGTATCATCCCCCGGCTCCTCCTCCGACGGGCGCGCTGAGGCGCGCTTTCTCCCCTGATTGTCACGACCCGCGTTCATGGGCACGGCGCCGATTGAGTTCGGCCGCGCGAGCTTATCGCGTCATCCGTGCGCGAGGAGTGCGATCATGGAAATTCTCATGCTGGCCCAGGCATCCAACATGGGCTGGATTGTCGGTGGACTCGGCGGCGTGGTGGCGGGCGCTGTTGCCGTTTACGTGTTTCTCTCAATGGGCGCCAAGTCGGTCAAGCAGGCGGCGGCTCAGGAGGCCCAGCGCCTGTTGGACAATGCCCGACGTGAATCGCAGGAGGCCGCCAAGTCAGCCGAGGTCGACAGCAAGGCGAGGCTACTGGCCCTGCAGCAGGAATTTGATCAGCAGACCGCCACCGTGCGCAATGAACTGCGCGAGGCGGAGAAGCGGCTGGACAAGCGCGAGGATGTGCTGGAGCGCAAGCTCGACATGCTGACCACCAAGGAGAAGCAGATAGAGACCGGCGAGGCCCGGGTCAAAGAGCGGCAGGCCGAGATCGAAAAGAAGTCAAAGGAGATCGACGAACTGCTGGTGAAGCAGCGTAACGAGCTGCTCAAAGTCACCAACCTTCCGATCGAGGAGGCCAAGCGGCAGCTCTTCAGCAAGCTGGAAAACGAGCTGGAAATGGACTGCGCCCAGATCATCAGCAAGCGAGTCAGCGAGGCAGAGGATACGGCCGAGGAAAAATCCCGCGAGATCGTGATCTCCGCGTTGCAGCGTTACGCCGCGCCGCAGACCACTGAGAACACCGTCAGCACGGTCGACATTCCATCAGACGAAATGAAGGGCCGCGTCATCGGGCGCGAAGGCCGCAACATCCGGGCGTTTGAGAAGGCGACCGGCGTCGACGTCGTGGTCGATGACACGCCGGGCGTGATCCTGGTGACCGGCTTCGACCCGGTGCGGCGCGAGATCGCGCGGCAGTCGATGCTCAAGCTCATCCAGGATGGCCGCATCCATCCGACGCGGATCGAGGAAGTCGTCGAAGAAGTGCGGCAGCACGTCGAGAAGCAGATCGTTGAAATCGGCAAGAAGGCCTCGATGGAGGCCAACATGCCGAATCTCAACAAGCGTCTGATTGAGCTGCTGGGGCGATTGTCCTATCGCACGAGTTACAGCCAGAACGTGCTGCGGCACTCAATTGAGGTTGCGTATCTTTGCCAGCTCATGGCCGATGAACTCGGGCTGGACAGCACCCTGGCTCGGCGCTGCGGACTATTGCACGACATCGGCAAGGCCGTGCCGCAGGACCAGGAGGGCACGCATCCCGCCGTCGGCGAGGAGATCTGTCGCAAGTGCGGCGAGCCGCCGGAGGTGCTCAATGCGGTGGCCGGTCACCATGGCGACGTGCCGTCGACCAGTCCCTACACGCCGCTGGTGATGGCGGCCGATGCGATGAGCGCATCCCGTCCGGGCAGCCGGCGCGAATCGCTGGAGCGCTACGTCAAGCGTCTGGAGCAACTGGAAGAAATCGCCACGCGGCATCGCGGTGTCAAGCAGGCCTTCGCCATTCAGGCGGGCCGCGAGGTGCGGGTCATCGTTGATGCCGATCAGGTCGATGATGCCAACGCGATGCGCATCGCGCGAGAGATCGCCAAGCAGATCGAGGCGGACATGACCTATCCCGGCGAGGTGAAGGTCACGCTGCTCCGCGAGACGCGCGCGATTGAGTACGCACGTTAGCGAGTTTCACAACAGCACCCCCTGCGGAAGCAGGAGGCTGAACGCGCGTGTGCAGAGGTATTCAATTAACTCAACAATCGCGCCGTCTGCGACCCCGGATTTCCATCCGGAGTTCTGTTCTACTTTGATGCAGCCTCGGTTGATTCGTTGTTGACCCACTTGTGCAGAACCTGGGCCTCCAGTTCCTCTGGCGTGGGGATCTTGAATCGTCCGGCGGGACGCGGCGCTTCGAGCGGTGGATTCGTCGTCGCCGGCGCGCCAAGATTGACATTAAATGCTGCTGGCTCCAGCGGAATCGGGGGCATCTCGGCGCCGGCGCGGGTGACGGTTCGCGCGACGGTGGCTTCATACGGCCGATCGGTGATGGGATGCTTGAGCGTCTGACACCCGCACGTTG